>NZ_JCACKO010000067.1:0-25606 GCF_059505445.1 Brasilonema angustatum
AGAAAGAATTAGAGACTAATCATTTGTATCAAGGATTTCGTGAAATGGTATTACACCCCTGTGTTTCTTCAGAGAGCGCTGAGAGTGCACAAAGAATAAATGATAAGTCTAATTTACTATTTCCTCTGTTGGTACAAGAAGGCTAAAAAGAGGGGTAAACTCATTAGACGTCTTGCAAAAGTGAGATTTTTGATGGTTCTGTTCCCTGTTCCCTGTTAAGCGTTCCCAACTTCTGCAAGAAGTCTATTATTGCAACTGTGCCCAAATTCCTTGACAAGGTTCTATAACTAGCCCCTGAAAAATTGATTGAGTTGATGGATGAATGTCTATTCTATACAGAGAAAAAAGACCTGTAGGACTTTTAAGGTTTAACTCTCTTCGGGTAAGACATAATGCTTGTGCTCGATGAAGTTCCACAGCTTGGAGTAAACCTGGATAACTCAAATTACGTAAAGCTAATTGACCATTTTTAGTGATATATATGGCATCATTTTGAAAAAGATGTTCTAAGCTTAGAAGGCTAGCATATACATCTACATCTTTTTCTATGCCTCCTAAACGGTGAGCATCTAAGCCAAAGCGAATGCAGAAATTGACAGCTACCAACTTCCCAGCTTCTTGGGCAGGTAAAGTGCAAGCTGCAAATTCAAACCCTAGACTATCAGATCGCCATTCCTCCACACCTGCATAGGCATAATTTTGGAAAAGTTTCTGCTTTAATTTGAAGTCAAATCCCAAACCACTCGCATGCCCTGCTTCATGAACTTGAGTGTCTGCATGGCGATAGCGTTCACCATTGATTTTGTCTTCTAAGGGGTCTAATAGTAAATTAGCCGTTTCATACTCAAATATTTTTTGGATGCATTCGCGGCTGGAACCTAAAAAACGTCGTCGCTGCTCGCTTGTATTGTTTAATACTGCGCCAGAAACACTGTTAGGAAAACACCATCTATGCGGGACGATGAAGGCTTCACCAGTTTCACCACTCACATTACCGCAACTAGCAATCTCGGTAAAAGAATGGTTTCTTGGAACTGGTTGACCGAGTTTTCCAAATTTTTCGCGAGTCAGATGTTCTAATTGTTCAATAGATGGCTGAAAGTTCTCGTGCATTTTCCCGTAAATTGCGCTTAAAGTCACCAGGGGTTGGGATTGTCGATTTATTTTGTAAGGTGCAATAATCAGGAAATAGCCATTTTTACCGATAAAATCCTTATTGATAAAGCCTTCAGATAAGATACTCCAGTCGTCATTTTCTAAAGCATCTGCTGTGTTGAGTAGCCAAGTAGGAGGAAGTTCACAAAAGTTTGCCGCCTGTTGACGCAGTTTTTTAACAGCAATAGTAATTTCATTTTTGTCAATATATTCGACTATTTTTTTGACTAATTCTTGTTCGTTGACAACAGTGATGTTCATTTTTGATACCTCTTTGGTAGATGCGAAATTTGGTGTTGTGATTGGTTGAAAGTACGAAATTGCATAATCTATAGCTCTATTTATGGGTTCGACATTTTGCTTATTTTGGAAAAAAGCACAGAACAAGAATTAATTGTTGCGCAAAAGCAGCAGAAGTTTTACCTAAAAAGCATAAGTAACCGCTAAACTCTCACCCATTTCAACACCTTGGGGTCTTTGTTGTAGCGGTAGGTAAAGCCGTCTTTACCAGTAATGGATTTACCAAGGCTTCCTCTGCTTCTAATGCTGGCAATTGAATAGTCTGTTAATGTCTGCATTTCTTTATGAGAAAGACCTTCGATTGTGCCTGTAACTACCTCTACTTCTGATTGAGTTTGGGATTCATTATTAGGAGAATCATCTATTTCTAATTGAGTTTGGGATTCATTATTAGGAGAATCATCTATTTCTAATTGAGTTTGGGATTCATTATTAGGAAATTCATCTATTGTGATTTGAGCATTTTCATGGGGAATCGTGACAATTTCTTTTGCTTTTTGAGTCCGGTAATCCTGCACGGTCAAAAGTTGCCAACTAGAATCTTCTTGTGAAAGTTCCAGAACCCATTGATGATAATGAAATAGACTTTCCCGATGTCCGACACTGATAAATGTTGTTTTTGTCTCTTGTAACTGTTGATATAAGTGCCCTTCGTTGTTCAAATCTAAAGCACTCGTTGCTTCATCTAATATGGTAAAGCTAGGATGGGTAACTAATAGTCGTGCAAATGCAAGGCGTTGTTGTTCTCCTAACGATAATATGTTCTCCCAAGGAACTTCTGTATCAAAGCCTTCGACTCGACTTAGCAAGTTTTGCAGATTGACTTGTTGCAAAACTTCTTTGAGTTCCGCATCGGTCATTTGACGATTGGTATTAGGATAAAGTAACTGTTCGCGCAAAGTTCCTAAGATTATATAAGGACGTTGAGGCAGAAATAAAACTTCTTCTAATGGAGGTCGCACCAGACGACCAGTTCCTGCATTCCACAAACCAGCGATCGCTCTCAATAAAGAACTTTTACCTCGACCACTTGGCCCAACAATTAATAAACCTTCTCCTGCTTTGACAGAAAGGGACAAATCTTCAACGATCACTTGTTCATAGTTGGGCGTTTTTAGAGTGACATGTTCAAAAGCAATATGATTCTCTTCTATTGTTTTAATAGTACTCACCTTTTCAGGTTGTTTGGTCACTTCTTGTAGTGCATCTGAAAACTCAGATAAACGCTCAACGTAAGTCGAAAATCGTCCAGAAGTCCCAAATTCAGTTATTAATTGTCCCAAAGCACTAGCAAACAGATTACAAGCTAAAGCGGCTTGTCCAAGTTGTCCAAAATCAATTTCATCTCTAATATATAAAGGTGCGAGTACTAAAAAGGGGAAAAGTTGGATAACGGCTTGATATCCTCTGCTAAAAATATCCCGACTTCTCTCCCAATTATTCTTGCTTTCAGTATTTTTGAGAATCTTACTAAATCGGCGCTGAATTATATTTGACTCTTGTTTTTCTCCTTGAAAAAAAGCTATTGATTCAGCGTGATTCCTAACATGAGTCAATGCATAATTGTAGTCTGCCTTAAATTCGAGTTCCTCTTGATTAATTTTATTCAATTCTTGATTTAAGTAAAGAGCAATAAAATTTCCTAGAAAGGTATAAGCAAGCAGAATAAGAGCAATCTGTTGGGAAATGAACCAGACAATTATAAAAAAAGTTGTCATTTCTAGTACTTTTTCTAGAAAAGTACCTGAAAAATTCAGAGCATTACTAATAATCGGTTCAATTTCTTGGGATAGACGTTGATCTGGATTATCAATATCGGATATAAAGTTAATTTTATAATAAGCACGATTGCTCAAATATTTATCTAAAGTTTGATTATTTAGCCATTTGTACCAATCAAGAGCGATTTGTTTTCTGACAAATTTAGAAAATCCTACTAAAAGCGTTACAAAGACAAGCACAACAATATTGACTGATAAGGTTTTAATGAACTTGGAATAATCTTTTTCTTGAATAAGAGTATCGACCAAATAGCGACCAACGAAACTATCAAAAGCAGTCATTCCTACAAGCGCGATTATTAGTAAGATCAGGAAAATAAGCATTCCCCATGCACGAATCACGTCTGAGAATGCTCTTTCTCCCGGGTTTGTTGGATACCAGTAAGGACCAGCGATCGCTTTTACATCTTGCCAAAATTGAATAAAACCTGAAAAAGCATTTTTTGTGGGTTGAGTTTGAACAACTTGGGTTGGCATATTTTAGAAATAAACTGAAATCTTTTCTCAAATTTAGTACTTTTTAGTGCTGAAGAATCAATAATAAGTACCGAATCCCAATCAATATAATCAATAAGTATTTACTTTTATTTATATGTTGGATCAGAAGTATCAATCGTGACAACTAGAGCAACCGAAAGTGCTTCTCCACCAATTAGTATTGTGATTACAACAAGGTTACACCGCCATCCACAGGCAAAGTAACCCCTGTTATATAGGGATTGGAGATCAAACTTAATACTGCTTGCGCCACTTCTTCTGGTTGTCCAAGATGCTGGACAGGTAAGGCTGTTTCAGCCCACTTTGTTAAATCTGAGCGTTCAGACTCGCTTTGACTGCTCCAGATAGTTGTATCTTCAATCAGTCCAGGGGCAATTACATTGACCCGAATCGGTGCAATTTCTAACGCTAGCGATCGCCCGAACACAGCAACAGCACCATTTGCGGCTGCGATCGCGGAAATCCCCCCCATTTTTGAAGGTTTGAACATAGAGACACTTGATGTCAGCGTAATGGAGCCGTCAGTCGCTATATTTTTCAGCGATGCACGCACAGCAAAGAACGTACCCCAGAATTTCTCCATTGCACCTTGAGCCGTTTGTGTGCTCATCTCTGCTAAAAGCGATCGCGGCATATTTCTGTCTCCCATAGCCGTTACCACCAAATGATCGAAGTTCCCAATCTGCTCAAAAAAAGCATTGACTGAATCTTCATTGGACACATCAACAGTTTTGGCCTCAATTTCTCCAGAAATCAACGCGATCGCCTCATTTAATTTCTCTTGAGATGAGTGGGAAAGTACAACTTTTGCCCCCACTTCTACCATTTTATTGGCGATCGCCAAATCGACCCCTGAACTGAGGCCAGTAATCACCACTTTCTTACCTGATAGCGACTGAAACATTATTATTTTGCCTCATGAAGTAAAAACAAAAAAACATCACACTCACTTTACTGCTTCTTTGCTGAAACGAACAAATAAGTTATAGCTGAAGAACTTAGTAAACCATCTATGGCATCCACATTTACCTGATAGGTTTGTTCATCTACATCTCCCGCTTCAAATTCTTTTACAAACCAAGATTTTAGAACGCGGAAGTGGTTTTTCCAACATTCATCTGTTAAATCTACAAATTCTAAGAGTTGAAATCCTGCCTGTTGGTAAAGATGTTTATACTCCTCAATATCTTTGACAATATTTTTTTGAGGAACAATCCAATCACCGAAATGCTGTGTATTTTCAAAGATGATATCACAGAGGATCAGGTTGCCTCCTGGCTTCAATACACGTGCCGCCTCTCGAAGAAACTTCTCCCTGGTATCAAAGTAGAATGCTGCCTCAACACATATGATGTTATCAAACAAATCATCCTCAAATTCCATTTGCACGGCATCCATGCAAATGATTTTGCACTTATTTGCGTTAACTGTACTTCTTTCAATTTGTTGAGGGGAAATATTAATGCCCACAACGTCAGCAGACGAGTAATACTTGAGCAGATAATTGGTAGTTGCTCCCAAACCACAGCCAACATCAAGGATAGTTCCCTGTTTTTTTGGAATAAATGCTAAAAGCTTTTCCATCAGGTTAAAACAAGCTTCCTCCTGATTCTGAGTATCCGAGAGCCAATAGCCTACATTGAAAAATTCTTGTTGACCGTATATCTTTCTAGTCCCCGGATTTAAAATTAAACTGTCAAATTTGCTAATCCATTCGTTTTTATCCATTTTTTCCTCACTTAGATGTTTGCTTGTCCTTCTTTGATACAAGCCCTCAACTGTTCCGCTAAAACCTGGACATGGGGTTCCGCCATAATTGTGACATGATTGCCCAACACAAAATGGATGTCCACTGGTTCGGTACAAAACTCGCTCCAGCCCAAGGAAAAATCTTGAGAAATTTCAGATGCTAACTCACGATTGGGATCGTCTGGCAAATCCTCGTTGGCGCGTAGAATAGTTATTTTACCGGGATAAATCTGTTTTGGTACATAATCAACCAGACATAAACAGCTAGTTTTATAAGCTTCTACGATATTTGTCAACTGCGTAGTTTCAGCATTCGGAGGCAGCATATTAGCCATTTTGAAATAGTGTAAAACGTATTTTAGTTGCTCCTCTACCGATAAGGGTTGGAGAGTTTCGTAGGAAATATCTATGTCCTTTTCTAAATAAACTTCTATGCCTTTGCTCACTTCAGCTAGCCATCTCGCGTGATCCCAATTAATATAATCAACAAGCATTTGCTTATCCTTATAGGTTGGTGCTGAAGAATCAATAATTGCAAGCATTGCAACTTTGTGTCCTTGTTCATGCAACTGTTGAGCCATTTCAAAAGCGACGTTTCCCCCATAAGAGTGACCTCCCAAAAAGTATGGTCCCTGTGGCTGAACTGTTTGCATTGCTGTAACATAAATACTAGCGATCTCCTCAATACCAGAGATCGAACCTACTTTCTCGTACAGATCGTTTTCAAAGCTATATAATGGTTGCTCCTCTCCTAAATAACGTCCTAAATGATAAAAATAGAAAGGTCTACCTCCTGCACCTGGAACGCAGAAGAAAGCTAAGTTTGCACCATTGGGTTGAATGGCTACCAAATAAGAAGAATTTGAGTAATCCGAATCTTTTTGGATAATTACCGCTAACTGTTCAATAGTTGGGTTTTGGAAAAGAGTTGTTAAGGGAATATCTTTACCATACTGCTGCTTAATTTGAGTCATTAAGTAGGAAGCTAAAAGGGAATGACCACCCAGATCGAAAAAGTTATCCTGTACCCCAATTTTGTCAATTTTCAGAATCTTTGACCATATTTGTACGAGTTTTAACTCTAATTGGTTACGTGCTTCAAGAAATCTGTCAGAGTCACTGGTGCAATCAGGAGCTTTCAAGGCGCGGCGATCTACTTTACCGTTTTGTGTTAATGGTAGGGACTCCAACATCACAAAAGCATTTGGCACCATGTATCCAGGTAATTTATTGGAAAGGAACTGACGCAGTTCTCCCGTTGTGAGTGTCACCTCTTTTTGCGGCACTACGTAGGCGACTAAACGCTTACTTCGACTTTGCTCAGTACAAGTCTCACCTGGGGTATCTTCGCGGACAATGACGCAACAGACCTGCACGCGATCGTGTTGATTGAGTACGGCTTCAATCTCTCCCAACTCAATGCGGAAGCCCCGAATTTTTACTTGGTTATCAATGCGCCCTAAGTATTCGATATTGCCATCTGGTAAATAACGGGCTAAATCCCCGGTTTTATATAATCTACTTTCTCCTGCCTCCTCAAACGGATTAGGGATGAATTTCTCTTGTGTTAACTCGCTTCGGTTGAGGTAGCCGCGTGCCAATCCCGCACCACCAATGTGCAATTCTCCTGGAACACCAATGGGAACTAGTTGCAAATATTCGTCTAAAATGTAGACTTGTGTATTGGCGATCGCTCGTCCAATGGGAATTGATTCTATAGTTGGCTCAAATTGTCTTGGGATAGGATGACAACAAGTAAAAGTTGTGCCTTCTGTTGGACCATATCCATTAATGATTTGCGTCCAGGGCAGAACTGCCAAAGCTTTGTGAACGTGAGTAACCGAAAGTGCTTCCCCACCAATGAGTAACTGTTTAATTCCTGACAACGCTTTTTCGTCATCATCAATTATGGAGTTAAACAAAGCAGCCGTCAGCCATAAAACAGTAATGTCATGTTTGCGGATTTCATCGCCCAGATTTTGAGATGTGGGAATACGAACTGGGAACAGAACGCATCTAGCACCATGCAACAAAGCTCCCCAAATCTCGAAAGTGGAAGCATCAAAACAAATTGGGGCTAGTTGAAGAAATTTTTGTGTTGCATCGAGATGAACGTAATTTACGCCAAACAAAAGACGATTAACGCCACGGTGGACAACTTCAACCCCTTTAGGCTGACCTGTAGAACCTGATGTATACATCACATAAGCCAAGTTACTAGCTTGGACATCTGCGCTTGGATTATCCTGACTTGATTGAGAAATTAAGTGAGCTTCAATATCTAAACACACAAGCTGTCCAGTATGCTCAGGCAGTTTGTCGAGGAGTGACTGCTGAGTCAGCAACACGGAAATTTGAGCATCTTCGAGCAGAAATTGTAAGCGCTCTTGGGGATACTCAGGATCAAGAGGCACGTAAGCCCCGCCCGCTTTGAGAATACCCAGTAGTCCCACAATCATTTCTAAAGAACGCTCTACACACAACCCCACCAGCACATCGGCTCCCACACCCAAAGACTTTAGGTAATGCGCCAACTGGTTAGCACGACAATTCAACTCATAGTAAGTGAGTTTTTCCTCTTCATACACCACCGCCACCGGATCTGGGGTACGCGCTACCTGCTCCTCAAACAATTGATGGATACACTTATCATGAGGGTAGTCTGCTTGAGTATCGTTCCACTCCACCAACAATTGATGACGTTCTGCTTGACTCAACAGTGGTAATTCTGCAATTCGCGCTTTGGGATTTGCGACAATTGCTTGGAGTAAAGTTTGAAAATGTTGACCTATGCGAGTGATTGTGGTCGCATCAAATAAATCGGCATTATAGCACCAAACGCCCTCCAGACCTCCTGCAACTTCCCAGAAGTTTACTTCCAGGTCAAACCTAGCTTTAACATCAAGTGGCAAGGGCATATTCTCAATAGTTAAACCTGACAAATTGCCAGTCCCTTGTGGCGCATTTTGGAGGGAAAACATCACCTGTACCAAGGGATTACGACTCAAATCTCGGTCTGGCTGTAACTTTTCCACCAACATCTCAAAGGGTAAGTCCTGGTGAGCGTAGGCGGACAAGGTTGTTTGCCGGACTTGCGCTAAAAAGTTAGCAAAGCTGGGGTTTCCAGAGAGATTGCCCCTTAATGCTAGGGTGTTAGCAAAAAACCCCATGATCTGCTCGATTTGGGGGCTGTTGCGGTTGGCGATCGGCGAGCCAACAACAATATCTGACTGACCACTATAACGAGAAAGTAAGACCAAAAAAGCTGCCAGTAGGGTCATAAACAAGGTTGCGTCTGACTCCTGGCTCAGCTGCTTGAGGCGTTGCGTGAGGTCGCGATCCAGTTGAAAACACTCAACTTCACCTATGTAGGTCTGAATTGGGGGACGTGGTCGATCAGCAGGCAGTTCTAGTACCAGAGGCGCACCTGCTAACTGTTTTTGCCAGTAGTTGAGTTGGCGATCAAGGACAACGCCTGTCAGCCACTGGCGTTGCCACACGGCAAAATCGGCGTACTGAATGGGCAGTTGGGCTAGTGGGTTGGGCAATCCTTGAGTGAAAGCTGCATAAGCTATTGATAACTCCCGGTAGAAAATGCTTAGAGACCAGCCATCGTAGATAATGTGGTGCATCTTCAACAGCAGTACATACTCCTGGTCACTCAGTTGGAGTAGCCTGAATTCTATTAATGGCCCAACAGCCAAATCGAAGGGCTTGGACGCAAGGGACTTCGCCATTTGTCGAATTTGGGCAGTTTGCTCTTCGGCTGACAACCCCTGCAAGTCATGGATTGGCAAAGTTAAGGCAGTCGGAGGGGCAATTACTTGCAGGGGTTTTCCGTCTACCATTGGAAAAGTGGTTCTTAAGATCTCGTGACGGCGAACGAGTTCACTGAGACTTTGCGAGAGTGCAAGTATATTCAGCGACCCATCTAGCCGCAGAGCCTCCAGCATATTGTAAGAATGACTCTCGGGTGAGATCTGGTGCAAAAACCAGAGCCGTTGTTGGGCAAAAGACAGTGGTAGCTGAGTGTCCCGTGGCACGGGTTGAATGTCCAAGCGCTCAGAGGCTTTAACCTGCTTTGCCTCTTGTAAAAAGGAAATAATTTCTGTTTTGCGCTTAGCAATTTCCTGGCGTAGGGTTGGAGTTAACGCCCCTTCAGGCGCATGACAGCGCAAGCGAAGCTCCTCCGGAGCCGCTCCGCTAACGCCATCAGTTTCTAGGTTAATACTCAATTTCTTGAGTTGACAAATAAATTCAAATGTGCTGCTCGTCATGACTCAAAACTCCACTACTTCGCCACTGATATCAGGTACTGCTAAATCTTCTGCTGCCCAATCTATTACTTCCATGTAGGATGCTATCCCTGCTACTGTGGGAAACTCAAACATCTTCTGTACAGATAGCTCAAGTCCAAAAGCTGAGTTGATCCGTGAAATGACTTGAGTCGCTAATAGGGAATGTCCCCCTAGTTCAAAGAAATTATCCTTCACTCCAATGCGTTCGGTTCCCAGAACTTCACTCCAGATTTGCACCAGTTGAGCTTCAATCGGTGTTCGAGGTGAAACAAAGCTAGTGGCAAGATTTCTAGTAGCTGTATCAGGTGCTGGCAGGGCGCGACGATCTACTTTACCATTAGGTGTCACTGGCAGAGCTTTGAGGAGGACAAAAGCTTGCGGCACCATGTAATTGGGTAACTTTTGTTGGATAAATTCCCGCACCTGTGGCACTAGCTTCTGGACTAACTTGCCCTGCAAGGGATTGTTAGTGTAATCAGTCCAGGGTTTGGCAGTGACTGTCGAACTATCCCAAAAAGCGATCGCCCTTTGTGCGTTAGATGTTTGCGTCGAATTGGTGCGGCAGAACACCACATCATAGGAACCATCCTGACTACTCTCCCACCAACTCAGGTGGACAGTATAACCGAAATGCTGCCCCAGTTCCCAAAACTGCTCTGGATTTATGTTGGTTACTGGCTGTTGTGCTAGTAGTTCCCGCAGTTGCCCGACTGTTTCGACACCAGGGGGATTTTCCAACCATTCCCAAATCTGTAGTGCTTGCTGCACCCGTTGATTAGGCACACCCCTGATTCCCAACAGTTCTGGCTGCTGTTGTTGGAGTTGATTTTGAATTTGTATGAACTCAAGCCCGTTGAGTTGCCAGTTTAACCAAGGAACTATCGTCACTTCGGCTACTTCGACTTCGCCCCTTCGGCTACGCTCAGGGCGAGTCAGTACTAGTTCGCTCAGTGCAAGTGCTTGGACATCAGTACCCACATGCAGGGTGACATCATAGCGGAATTGGGTTAACTCATTTTCAGCATGACCGCGTTTGGGCTGAATTTCCACCCAAGTAATCTGGGGAAAACGTTGTTTGAGGGCGATGAAGAAACTGGGATCAATGAGCAATTCTTCTTCAATTGCCACAGTCTGATGTACCTGCTGTTGCCATTGCTCAACTGTTGTGTCTGACTCAGCGCGGGCTAACTGCACAGCTGCATGGTATGGCTCTAGCAAGGGTAAGCTGCGCACATCCCCTACAAAAATTTTACCCGTAGTGGCGATCGCTGCCATTCCTCCTTCAAGAACCTGCAACAAATACTCCACGCTGGGGAAGTATTGCACTACTGAGTTGATAACTACAGTATCGAATTCTCCTTTGGGGATAGCTGTAAAATTATCTGCCATTTGGTGTAGTAGCCGCACATTATCTAGACCTGACACCGTTTTACATACCTGCTCAACGTGCTTTATGGCGGCACTGGAATAATCACATCCCCAATACTCTTGGCAGTTCGGAGCAACGCGAGATAGCAGCAACCCTGTGCCACAACCAATTTCTAATACTCGCTGCGGTGACAGAGACAGAATTCGGTTGACTGTATTCTCAACCCACTCCTGCATTTCCTTTGCTGGGATGGGTTGCTTGGTGTACGAACTGTTCCAACCACTAATATTGAATGTCAAGTCATCTGTGGATGTTTGAGGTTGCCCGTATGCTTGTTCATAGAGCATTTGCCAGTCACTCACGTACTCACTCTGCCATTGAGCAAGCTGCTGGGGTAATACTTTATTTTGGAGTGCAGGCACTAAGTAAGCCACCAGACTTGTACTGAGCGGAGCCGAAGTGCGTTTATCACCAGGGATATCATCAACTCTAGCTACTACCACACTTTCTTGCACCAAGGGATGTTGGCTCAAAACTGCTTCAATTTCGCCAGTTTCGATCCGGAAGCCGCGAATCTTAACTTGATTATCGATGCGTCCTAAGTACTCAATCTTGCCATCTGGTAAATAACGTGCTTTATCCCCAGTTTTGTAAAGCCGGGAATGCAGCTGATCACTAAAGGGGTTGGGAATGAATTTTTCAGTTGTCAATTCCAGACGGTTGAGATAGCCTCTTGCTAACCCTACACCACCGATGTGCAACTCTCCTGGTACACCAATCGGCACTGGCTGTAAGTGCGAGTCTAAAATGTAGATTTGTTTGTTGGAAATTGGACGACCAATGGTAACTTTCTCGTCTGAAGAAGTGCATTTTGCTATTGTGGCACAAACGCTAGCTTCTGTCGGTCCGTAGGCATTGAAGAGGTTTCTACCAGCAGACCATTGTTTTATGAGTTCAACTGAACTTGCTTCTCCGGCGACAATCATTGTTTGCAGGGATGGGAGTTCTTCAGTTGGCAGGACTGCTAGTGCCGATGGTGGTAGAGTGACATGGGTAATGCCGTGATCGCGTAATCGCTCAATTAACGGCGTACCTGGCATGAGGTCCGCTTTTGTTCCGAGGTGAAGTGTCGCCCCCGATCCCAAAGTCATCAAGATTTCTGATATACAAGCATCAAAACTAAAGGAGGCAAACTGGAGAACGCGACTATCACAATGCACGCCAAATGTCTGAATCTGAGCTTGAGCTAAGTTGCACAATCCGGTATGCTCAATCATTACACCTTTAGGCTTACCTGTGGAACCGCTCGTGTAAATCACATTCGCTAGATGAACAGCTTTAACTTCACTAATGGGGTTATCCTGGTTGTTTTCGTCAATTTGTGACCAAATATCATTTAAGAAGACTAAATTTGCTTGAAGCTGGGGTAGTTTATTAACTAAGTGCTGTTGGGTGAGCAGTATCGCAACTTGAGTGTCCTCTAGCATAAAGCTCAAACGGTCAGTAGGATACTCAGGGTCAAGCGGTACGTAAGCACCACCCGCTTTGAGAATTCCCAAAAGCGCGATCGCCATCTCCAAGGATCGCTCAACACACAATCCCACTAATATATCTGCTCCCACACCCAAAGACCGCAAGTAATGCGCCAACTGGTTAGCACGACAATTTAACTGCTCATAGGTTAGTTGTTGATTCCCAAAGACAACTGCCACTGCATCTGGGGTACGCGCTACCTGTTCCTCAAACAACTGATGAATACACTGATTGTGCGGATAATCTGCTTGAGTATCGTTCCACTCTACCAAAAGTTGATGACGTTCCTGCTGGGTGAGCAAGGGAAGTAATGCTACTGGTTGCTGTGGATTTGCAGCGATCACTTCTAGCAAAATTACAAAATGCTGCATCATGCGGGCAATCGTCGCCCCATCAAATAAATCCCTGTTGTAAGAGCAAAAGCCCCCAAGCCCAACTGGAGCATCCCACAAGTAAACTTCTAGGTCAAGCCGAACTGAGTCAAGTCCGGAAGGCATTCCTTCAACCGTTAAACCAGGCAAATCCCAGGGGGAGGTGGGAGCATTTTGCAAGGCAAACACCACCTGCGTCAGAGGGTTGCGATCCAGGTTTCGCTCCACTTGCAACTCTTCGACTAACATCTCGAAAGGCAAATCCTGATGGTCGTAGGCGTTTTGGGTAACTTTTCGCACCTGTGCCAGTAATTCTGCAAAGGTCGGTTCTTGGGACAGATCGAATCTCAGTGCCAAAGTATTGACAAAAAAGCCAATTAATGGTTCTATTTCTGTGCGGTTGCGATTCGCGATCGGTGAGCCAACCACAATATCTGTTTGTCCACTATAGCGAGACAGTAACACCACAAAACCCGCTAGCAGCGTCATAAACAGAGTGCTTCCAGATTCTTGAGATAGCTTTTTGATCTGCTGCGTTAGCTTGGCATCTAGTTGAAGTCGCTCTGTACCGCCTCGAAAACTCTGTATCGCTGGGCGGGGGCGGTCTGTGGGTAATTCTAATAGAGGTGGCGCTCCTGTTAACTGTTGCTTCCAATAGCTTAACTGACGTTCTAGTACCTGATTTGTCAACCACTGACGCTGCCAGACAGCAAAGTCGGCATACTGTATAGATAACTCTGGTAACTCAACAGAACTACCCGTTGAAATAGCTCGATAATAGGCTGACAGTTCGCCAATCAAAACGCCCATCGACCAACCATCAGCTGCAATATGGTGAATTGCGAATAGCAGTACATACTCCTGGGTTGCAACTTGCCAAAGCTTGACTCGCAGCACAGGACCATTAGCCAGATCGAATGGTTTGCAAGCTTCTGCTGTCGCCAGTGCTTCCACTTGTTTCCAGGGGTCTGGCAGATTTTGTAGATCGACCACTGGTAACGTTATGGTCATACTGGGTGCGTTCTGCGCTCCGCGCAGCAGCGAAGCTATCGCTTGTATCGGCTTGTTATCCTTAATTTCAAAGCGAGTCCGCAGAACTTCATGGCGCTGCACTATCTCACCAAAGGCTTGTTCCAAAGCTTTTATATTGAGATTTCCCACCAGACGCACGGTGAAATCTATTGTATAGGCACCGCTTTCGCCTTCCAACTGATTCACAAACCACAGACGTTCCTGCGCCCAAGATAGCGGTATATCTGTGTCTCTTGAAACGGGTGCGATCGCTGGAACCACGAGACCGGAATTAGTTTGAAGCTGGGCTAAGATCGCTTCACTTAACTGGGCAATTGTTGGTGACTCAAAGATATACCGTAACGGCAACGAAGTCCCAAAAGCTTCCTGCGAGCGAGAAATTACCTGAGTAGCTAGCAGGGAATGTCCCCCAAGTTCAAAGAAATTATCATGAATGCCGACTTGTTCTACTTTTAGCACTTGTGCCCAAATTTGTGCCAGCATTTCTTCAGTGGGGGTGCGGGGTGCAACAAATGTTTCTTGCAGTGTGCTGTCGAACTCTGGTGCGGGTAAAGCGCGGCGGTCTACTTTACCATTAGGAGTCAACGGTAGGGACTCCAGAATCACAAAAGTGTTTGGCACCATGTACTCTGGTAGCTTGCCTTTGAGGAATTGCCGCAGTTCGGTGATTGTCGGTGTCACCTGTGGATGCGGCACCACGACGTAGGCGACTAAGCGCTTCTCTCCTGGGGTCTCTTCGCGAGCAATAACACAAGATGCCTGCACGTCAGGATATTGGCTCAGTACTGCTTCGATTTCTCCCAACTCAATTCGCAAGCCACGAATTTTTACTTGATTGTCGATGCGTCCTAAGTATTCGATGTTGCCATCAGGTAAATAGCGTGCTAAATCCCCAGTTTTGTAGAGGCGGGAATCGGGATCAGCACTAAAAGGGTTGGGGATGAATTTCTCTTGTGTTAACTCGCTTCGGTTGAGGTAGCCAAGTGCTAATCCCGCACCACCAATGTGCAATTCTCCTAGCACACCAACCGGAACTGGTTGTAAATACTTATCTAAAATGTAGATTTGTGTGTTGGCTATGGGACGACCGATAGGTGGTGAGATATTATTCTTCTGTCCAGAAGAAACTACTATCCCTGAAGTTGTGACAACAGTATTTTCAGTTGGACCATAATTATTCACTATCTGGAAAGGGACTAAACTTGATGGATATCGATGAAGCTTATCTCCCCCAGTTAGTATAGTTCGCAAGGTTGTAGTTTCTGTCCATTCCAGAGACAATAATTGCTCTGCAAGGGGTGTTGGCAGAAAACTGATTGTGATCTTTTTCGATTTCAACCAATCTTGCAAATCCAATGGAGATACAAGGATGGAAGGTTTGACTAAATAAATACTTGCTCCTGCGCTTAGGTAAGGCCACAATTCCCATACAGCAGCATCAAAAGCTGTTCCAGCTAACTGAGTGGCTTTGTCACTTGAGGTGATTTCAAAAGCATCTTGGTGCCAGAACACTAGATTTAGCAGTCCATGATGAGCAACTAATACTCCCTTCGGCTGCCCTGTAGAACCAGAGGTATAAATCACATAAGCTAAGTTACTAGCTTTGGTAGCAGTGATTAGATTCTCTTGGCTTGACTGAAATATTATTTGAGCGTCAGTATCCAAACAAACAAGCTGTCCTTGATGCTTAGGTAGTTTGTCGAGGAGTGACTGTTGGGTCAATAGCACTCTAATTTGAGCATCTTGAAGCATGAAACTAAGACGCTCAGTCGGATACTGTGGGTCAAGTGGTACATAGGCACCACCCGCCTTGAGAATTCCCAACAGTCCCACGACCATTTCTAAAGAACGCTCCACACAAATACCCACCAGCGTATCTGGTTTTACACCCAAAGACTTGAGGTAGTGCCCCAACTGGTTGGCACGGCAATTTAATTGCTCATAAGTCAGTTGTTGATTTTCAAATACAACTGCCACAGCATTTGGAGTACGCTGAACCTGTTCTTCAAACAACTGATGGATACATCTATCCTGGGGATAATCTGCTTGAGTATCATTCCAGTCAATTAATAACTGCTGCTGCTCAACTGTTGTTAATATTGGCAATTGGGAAATGGGCAGTTGGGGATTGGCCACAATTGCTTCCAGCAGTGTCACAAAATGACCCGCCATCCGCTCAATAGTGCTTGCATCAAACAAGTCAGTACTGTACTCCCACACTCCCACCAGTCCAGAAGCAGTGTTGCCCATTGCTAGCGTCAAATCAAACTTGGCAGTTGCATTTTCTATTGGCAAATCACTTATAGTTAACCCAGTCAGTTCTACTTCAGACATGGGCGCATTCTGGAGGACAAACGCCACCTGGAAAAGCGGTGTATGGCTGAGATCTCGTTCTGGCTGCAATGCTTCCACCAGCATTTCAAAGGGCAAGTCTTGATGAGCATAGGCTCCCAACGCCATTTCCCGAACACGACTTAGTAAATCTTGGAAGCTAGGATTTTCAGATAAATCAGTCCGCATCACTAAAGTGTTGACAAAAAAGCCAATCAACCCTTCTATTTCACTGCGATTACGGTTAGCAATTGGTGTCCCCACCAAAATATCTGATTGTCCTGTGTAGCGATAAAGTAATGTATCAAACGCTGCCAACAGCGTCATGAATAAGGTAGCCCCTTGTTGCTGACTCAGTTGTGTCAACTTACTAGTTAACTCTCCGGAGAGTGCAAACTCTTGATATGCACCAGCGAAGGTTTGCACAGGTGGTCTGGGTCGGTCGGTGGGAAGCGATAATAAAGCTGGTGCATCTGCCAATTGTTTTTGCCAGTAATTCAATTGGCTTTGCAGTACCTCCCCGACTAACCACTGTCTTTGCCACAGCGCAAAGTCGGCGTACTGAATCGGTAGTGGGCTTAAAGGTGAAAGCTGACCTTGAGAATAAGCATTGTACAATGCTGCCAGTTCCCGAACAAACACACCCATTGACCAGTCATCACTAACAATGTGATGCATACACACTAACAATATGTGTTCTGTCTCGGACAGCACTACTAATCTCGCCCTAACTAATGCTTGTGTTGCCAACTCAAAAGGTTGAATCACTTGTTGTTGCGCTAATTGCTGTGTGGTTATTTCTTGTTCGCTTGTGGGCAGATGTTGCAACTCAACAACTGATACTTGCCAATTTGTTTGTGTTTGAATGACTTGTGTTGCTTGTCCATCAACTGCGATGAAGTTGGTGCGTAACGCTTCGTGGCGATGAATAATTTCTTTTAAGCTTTGCTCTAAGGCTGTACTATGAAGAGTTCCAACAATACGCAAAGCTACGGGTATGTTGTATAGTGCACCGTTCGGCTGTAACTGTTCTAAAAACCACAAACGCTGTTGAGCAAATGACAGTGATAATTCTGCATTCTTCGCCCTTGGCAAGATGGGTGGTACTGTCAGTTCTAAGTTTTGTGGCTGCGATCGCCCAATCTGATCCCCCAATGCGGCAACTGTCGCTGCGGCAAAAATGCTACGTAATGGTAGTTCTACTTTGAAAATGTTGCGGATGCGTGAAACCAGTTGCGTTGCTAGTAGCGAGTGTCCCCCAAGTTCAAAGAAGTTATCATGAATGCCGACAAACTCTATTTTCAGCACTTGCGCCCAAATTTGTGCCAGCATTTCTTCAGTGGGGGTACGCGGTGCAACATAGTTGTCTATTTGTTCGCTGTGTAAATCTGGTGCAGGTAGTGCGCGGCGGTCTACTTTGCGGTTTGGTGTTAGCGGTAGGGACGAAAGCATCACAAAGACCTGAGGCACCATGTAAAGCGGCAGTTTATTTGTAAGGAACTGACGCAGTTCGTGGGTAGCAGGTATCTCCTCAGAATACGGTACTACGTAGCCGACTAGGCGCTTATCCCCGGTTGTATCTTCGCGGATGATCACACAAGATGTTTGCACCAGAGGATGTTGGTTCAGTACAGCTTCGATTTCTCCTAATTCAATGCGGAAGCCCCGGATTTTTACTTGATTGTCGATGCGTCCGAAGCACTCAATGTTGCCATCGGGCAGATAACGTGCTAAATCCCCGGTTTTATATATGCGATCCAATTTGGGATCTTTAAATGGGTTGGGAAGAAATTTTTGGTCTGTCAATTCTGGGCGGTTGAGGTAACCTCGTGCTAAACGAACGCCACCTATGTGCAATTCCCCTGTAACTCCAATCGGTACTGGTTGGAGATGACGGTCGAGGATGTAGACTTGCGTATTGGCAATGGGACGACCGATGAGTACTGAATTGGTTTTTGATGATTTGGGGTGAAGCAGATCATGGACTATAGCTGTCACCGACGCTTCGGTGGGACCGTAGACATTCAGACAATTGACGCGATCGCCCACCACTTGCTGCCATATTGTCACTGTTTCTGGTAGAACTGCATCCCCACCCACAGCCACTAAGCGTAGACAGCTTGGCACAGTTGCATACTCTTGAGATACCGCCACCGCCCATTCATGCCAATAGGCTGGGGTTATGTTCAACACACTCAGCCCTTGTTTTTCAATAAATTCGGCAAAACTGGCGAAGTCCGCGAACATTTGCACAGATCTAACGACTACGGTTCCACCTTTAAACCAAGTGGGGAAGATTTCTTCAGCCGCCACATCAAAGCCCAAGGAAGCAAACTGTAAAACGCGATCCGCACTAGTTAAACCAAATACTTGACTAATTGCACTGCTATGGTTAACTAAAGCTGCATGAGTTAACATCACACCTTTAGGTTTACCAGTAGATCCAGAAGTGTACAATATACAAGTCAAGTTTTCTGGTTTTACTTCACTTACTGGATTTTCTTGACTTTGAAGAGTCAGCACCCCAGATTCTGTGTCTAAGACGATAACTTCTACCCCTTCCACTGGTAAAGAACCCAGCAATTTCTGCTGTGTGATTAGCACGGAAATTGCTGAATCTTGGGATATGTCGGCTAATCGCTGCTGGGGATAATCAGGATCTAGGGGGACATAAGCACCACCAGCTTTGAGGACAGCTAACAATGCCACGATCATGGATAGCGATCGCTCTAAATAAATCCCCACCTTCACCTCTGGTTCCACACCCAAAGATTGTAGGTAATGTGCTAATTGATTTGCTTGGGTGTTCAACTGACTATAGGTGAGTGGTTGATTCTCAAACACCACTGCCACTGCATTTGGGGTACTCAAAGACTGCTGCTCAAATAATTGATGGATACACTTATCCCAAGGGTAATCAGCCTGAGTATCATTCCACTCTACCAATAATTGCTGCTGCTCAACTTCTGTTAGCATCGGCAATTGGGAAATTTGCTCTTGGGGATTTGCCACAATTGCTTCAAGCATTGTCACAAAATGACCCGTCATCCGCTCAATAGTGGTAGGGTCAAACAAGTCAGTGTTGTACTCCCACACACCCACCAGTCCAGTAGCAGTGTTCTGCATTGCTAAAGTCAAATCAAATTTTGCCGTTGCGCTTTCTATTGGCAACGGAGTGACAGTTAACCCAGTCAGTTCTACTTGAGATAGGGGATCATTTTGGAGGAGAAAATCTACCTGAAACAGTGGTGCATGGCTGAGGTCTCGTTCTGGCTGTAATGCTTCCACCAACATTTCAAACGGCAAATCTTGATGAGCATATGCTTTTAGAGCCATTTCCCGAACACGAGTGAGTAATTCGTTAAAGCTGGGATCGCCTGATAAATCACTCCGCAAAACTAAAGTATTGACAAAAAAGCCAATTAACCCTTCTATCTCACTGCGATTCCGGTTAGCAATAGGTGTCCCCACCAAAATATCTGATTGTCCGGTGTAGCGATAAAGCAGGGTATCAAATACTGCCAACAGCGTCATGAACAACGTTACACCTTGCTCTTGGCTGAGTTTTATCAGTTTTTGAGTTAACTCAACAGAGAGTACAAACTCTTGATGTGTGCCAGCGAAGGTTTGGACAGCAGGTCTCGGTCGGTCACTGGGAAGCGGTAATAAAGCTGGTGCGTCTTTTAGTTGTTGTTGCCAGTAAGACAGTTGGCTTTGGAGTACATCCCCGACTAACCATTGTCTTTGCCAGATTGCAAAATCTGCGTACTGAATCGGTAGTGGGGTTAACGGTGACGGTTGACCTTGAGAATAAGCATTGTACAATGCTGCTAGTTCTTGGACAAACACACTAATTGACCAGCCATCAGAGACAACATGATGCATACACATTAATAACACGTGTTCTGTCTCGGACAGCACTACTAATGTTGCTCTGAATAATGACTCACTTGCCAAGTCAAATGGTTGAATAGCTTGTTGTTGCACTAATTGCTTAGAAGCAATTTGTTGTTCGATTGTAGATAAATGCTTCAAGTCAACAACTGAAACTTTCCAATTTGTCTGTGTTTGAATAATTTGAGTTGGTTGTTCATCAATTGTAATGAAGTTGGTGCGTAAGGCTTCGTGGCGAGCAATTATTTCAATTAAGCTTTCTTTTAAAACCGCAACTTCAAGAGTTCCTGCTAAACGCAAAGCTATAGGTATGTTGTATAAAGCACTGTTCGGCTCAAACTGGTCTAAAAACCACAGACGCTGTTGAGCAAATGATAGAGGTAATTCTGCACTTTCTGCCCTAGCTAAGATGGGTGGGGCGGTGAGTTTTAAGTCCTGTTGCTGCAATTGCCCAATCAAATGCGCCAATTCGGCTACTGTTGCTGTGGCAAAGAACTCACGCAGTGGTAGTTCCACTTGGAAAATGCTGCGGATGCGTGAAATCAGTTGCATTGCTAGTAGCGAATGTCCTCCCAAGGTAAAGAAGTTATCGTAAATCCCCACTTGCTCTACTTTCAGCACTTGTGCCCAAATTTGTGCCAATATTTCTTCGGTGGGGGTGCGTGGGGCTACATATGTGTCTTTGAGTTCGCTGTGTAAATCTGGTCTGGGTAAAGCGTGGCGGTCTACTTTCCCGTTTGGTGTTAGCGGTAAGCCTTCGAGGATGACGAAAGCACTCGGTACCATGTACTCTGGTAGCTTAGCTTTCAGGTATTGCCGCAATTCGCTGATTGTCAGTACTGCCTCTGTTTGGGGTACGATGTAAGCGACTAAGCGTTTATCACTAGGAGGATCTTCGCGGGCGATAACGACAGATGCCTGCACATCACCATGTTGGCTCAGGACTGTTTCGATTTCTCCCAATTCGATACGGAATCCGCGTATTTTTACTTGATTGTCGATGCGTCCCAAGTATTCGATGTTGCCATCTGGTAAATAACGTGCCAAATCCCCAGTTTTATACAATCTACTGCCCTTCGGGTATGACCTTCGGTCACGCTGCGCTAACGCAGTCGCCTGCGGAGGAGCCAGTACTGAAGGAGGGTTTCCCGACAGAGGTATCTGGCGTTGGAAACCCTCCCGCAGCGCTGACTCACCTCCTGTCTGCTCAAAGGGATTGGGAATGAATTTTTCTTGTGTTAACTCGCTTCGGTTGAGGTAGCCGTGTGCTAATCCCACACCACCAATATGCAATTCTCCTGGTACACCCACAGGTACTGGTTGACCAGATTGGTCGAGTATGTAGATTTGGGTATTAGCAATGGGGCGACCGATGGGAGGTGATGAGGTATTGTCTTGCCCATTCGAGACTAGCAACCTAGAAGTTGTGACAACAGTATTTTCAGTTGGACCATAATTATTCACTATCTGGAAAGGGACTAAACTTGATGGATATCGATGAAGCTTATCTCCCCCAGTTAGTATAGTTCGCAAGGTTGTAGTTTCTGTCCATTCCAGAGACAATAATTGCTCTGCAAGGGGTGTTGGCAGAAAACTGATTGTGATCTTTTTCGATTTCAACCAATCTTGCAAATCCAATGGAGATACAAGGATGGAAGGTTTGACTAAATAAATACTTGCTCCTGCGCTTAGGTAAGGCCACAATTCCCATACAGCAGCATCAAAAGCTGTTCCAGCTAACTGAGTGGCTTTGTCACTTGAGGTGATTTCAAAAGCATCTTGGTGCCAGAACACTAGATTTAGCAGTCCATGATGGGCAACCAATACTCCCTTCGGCTGACCTGTAGAACCAGAGGTATAAATCACATAAGCTAAGTTACTAGCTTCAATAGTGGTGCTTAGATTCTCTTGGCTTGACTGAGAAATTACTTGAGCGTCAGTATCTAAACAGATAAGATTTGCTTGATGCTCAGGCAGCCTTTCAACTAATTGCTGCTGAGTGACCAACACTGAAACTTGAGCATCTTGAAGCATAAAGCGCAAACGTTCAGTTGGATACTCTGGATCAAGCGGCACATAAGCACCACCCGCCTTGAGAATGCCCAACAGTCCCACAACCAATTCTAAAGAACGCTCGACGCAAATACCTACCAGCACATCAGCTCCCACACCCAAAGACCTTAAGTAGTGTGCCAATTGATTTGCTTGGGTGTTCAACTGCTCATAGGTTAGTTGTTGATTTTCATATACAACTGCCACTGCATCTGGGGTACGCGCTACCTGCTCTTCAAATAACTCATGGATACACAAATTTTGGGCATAATCAACTTGAGTATTGTTCCACTCAATTAATAACTGTCGTTGCTCAACTTTAGTCAACAAAGGCAATTGCAAAATTCGCTGCTGTGGATTAGCAATAATCCCCTCAAGCATTGTCACAAAATGACCAGTCATCCGCTCAATAGTGCTTGCATCAAACAAGTCAGTACTATATTCCCACACCCCCACTAGTCCAGTCGCAGTATTCTCCATTGCTAAAGTAAGATCAAACTTGGCAGTTGCGCTGGTTATTGGCAATGAACTGACAGTTAATCTTCTCAACTCTACTTGCTCGGTGGGCGCATTCTGGAGCGCAAACATCACCTGAAATAAGGGTGCATGACTGAGATTCCGTTCTGGATGCAATGCTTCCACTAGCATTTCAAATGGCAAATTCTGATGAGCATCGGCATCCATTGCCATTTCGCTCACGCGAGTCAGTAATTCACTAAAGCTGGGGTTGCCTGATAAATCAGTTCGCATCACTAAAGTGTTGACAAAAAAGCCAATTAACCCTTCTATCTCACTGCGATCGCGATTAGCAATTGGTGTCCCCACTAAAATGTCTTCTGTACCTGTGTAGCGATAAAGCAGGGTATCAAATGCTGCCAACAGCATCATGAACAAAGTTACCCCTTGTTTCTGGCTCAGTTTTGTCAGCTTACTAGTTAGTTCCCCGGAAAGTGCAAACTTCTGATGTGCCCCTGCGAAAGTCTGCACAGCTGGTCTGGGTCGGTCTGTGGGTAGTACTAACAGGGCTGGTGCATCTTTTAGTTGTTGTTGCCAATAAGACAATTGGCTTTGTAGTACTTCCCCGACTAACCACTGTCTCTGCCAAATTGCAAAGTCGGCGTATTGAATTGGTAGTGGTGCTAATGGTGTTTGCGTAGCGTCTCGTAGAGAAGGCTGACATCTTGAATAAGCGTTGTATAGGGCTGTTAGTTCTTGGACAAACACACCCATTGACCAGCCATCGCTGACAATATGATGCATACACACTAACAATATGTGTTCTGTTTGAGACAGCACCACTAAAGTGGCTCTGATCAATGATTCACTTGCTAGGTCAAACGGCCCAAATGCTTGTTGTTGAACTAATTGTTGTGCAGCAATTTCTTGTTCACTTGTTGACAAATGTTTCAAGTCAACAACCGATACTGTCCAAGTAGTTTCTGCGTGAATGATTTGTGAAGCTTTTCCATCAACTGTAATAAAGTTGGTGCGTAAAGCTTCGTGGCGTGCAATTATTTCTTGTAAGCTTTGTTCCAACGCGACTTGATGAAGAGTTCCTTCTAGACGCAAAGCAATCGGGATATTGTATAAGGCACTGTTCGGTTGGAATTGGGCTAAAAACCATAAACGCTGTTGAGCATAAGATAGAGGTAATTCTTCAGTGTTCATCTCTTGCTCCTTGGTAAAATGGGTGATGTAGTAAATTCCAAGTTTTGTTGCTGTAACTTCCCGATTGATTGCGCTAATTCAGCTATCGTCGCGGCATTGAACAATTCGCGTAAACGGAGTTGGACTTTGAAGCGATCGCGGATGCGTGAAACTAGTTGTGTTGCTAGTAGTGAATGTCCCCCAAGTTCAAAGAAGTTATCATAAACTCCTACTTGCTCTACTTTCAGCACTTGTGCCCAAATTTGTGCTAGCGTTTCTTCGACCGGTGTGCGCGGGGCGACATATTGATCTGATGCTTGGCTGTTTAAATCTGGCGTCGGTAAAGCGCGGCGATCTACTTTCCCATTAGCTGTCAGGGGTAAAGACTCCAGCAGTACAAAGGTGTTTGGCACCATGTAAGCTGGCAATTGGTCGGTGAGGAACTGACGCAGTTGTGCTGCTGTGAGAGATTGTTCTTTTTTTGGCACTACGTAAGCCACTAGACGTTTGTCCCCTGGTTCATCCTCTCGTACTACCACCACGCCTTCCCAAACCGCTGGGTGAGAAGCCAGTAATACCTCAATTTCTCCCAACTCAATGCGGAAGCCTCGTATTTTTACCTGATTGTCAATTCGCCCTAAATATTCTAACTCGCCATTGGGCAAATAACGTGCTAAATCCCCTGTTTTATATAGTTGGGCTTGTGGGTTCTTAGCAAAGGGGTTAGAGATAAACCGTTGTTGTGACAGTTCCGGACGATTGAGATAACCACAACTGACCCCAGCGCCACCAACATACATCTCGCCTGGAACCCCAATCGGCATTGGCTGTAAATATTGATCTAGCACATACACTTGTAAGTCGGGAATCGGACGACCAATGACACTTGCCGTACCATTCAAATCAGCTTTGCTCAACGGACGATAAGTTACATGTACAGTGGTTTCCGTAATTCCATACATATTCACTAACAAAGGCGACTGGTCGCCATGTCGCTCAAACCAAGGCTGCAAACTCAACAGTTCTAAAGCTTCTCCACCAAAAATAACTAAGCGTAACTTCAAATCGCTCTTCTTTGCTACTGACTGTTCTGCTTGAATCAACTGGCGGAACGCTGGAGGTGTTTGATTGAGAATTGTAACTTTTTCTTGACACAGTAACTCATAGAAGGATTCTGGCGATCGTGTCACCAGGTAGGGCACAACTACCAGTCGTCCACCATACAGCAAAGCACCCCAAATTTCCCAAACAGAAAAGTCGAATGCATAAGAGTGGAACAGTGTCCAGACATCTTCGACGTTGAAGTGATACCAAGAGTTTGTTGCTGCAAATAGACGAACTACATTTGAGTGGTTGACTAAAACGCCCTTGGGCTTACCTGTAGAACCAGAAGTGTAGATGACGTATGCTTGGTTATCGGGTGTTGCGCTGTTTAGAGGGTTTGATGAGCTGTTTTGAGCAATTTTTTCCCAGTCACTGTCTAAGCAGACGAAACGCGCCTGATGTTTAGGTAGCTTTTCAACCAGATGCTGTTGAGTCAGCAGCACTCTTACTTGAGCATCTTTTAGTATAAAGCTCAAACGCTCAGTCGGATAC
>NZ_JCACKO010000068.1:0-25351 GCF_059505445.1 Brasilonema angustatum
CAGGGAACAGGGAACAGGGAACAGGGAACAGGGAACAGGGAACAGGGAACAGGGAGGGGAATTCCGTGGAATTGCGTTAAAAATCGCTCAAATTCCCTTACCGCTCATAAATTTCAAGAGGTAGATTATCTGGATCTTTAAAAAAAGTAAATTTCTTACCAGTTATTTCATCTATCCTAATATCTTCCGCCTCTACCCCTTTCAATTCTAAATAACTAACCATTTGCTCGATATCATCAACCTCAAAAGCCAGATGCCTTAAACCACATGCCTCTGGATTACTGCTTCTTTCTGGAGGATTAGGGAAAGAAAATAACTCTATTTGATGATTTTCTCCTACCTTTAAATCTAATTTATAAGAATTTCTCTGAGCACGGTACGTTTCATTAATAATAGGGAAACCTAAAATTTCTGTATAAAACTTCTTAGAGCGATCGTAATCAGAACAAATAACAGCTATATGATGAATCCTTGTAATTCTCATTCTCTCTGTCTCCCTGTGTCCCTGTCTCCCTCTATCCCTCTCTCTCTGCGTCCTCTGCGCCCACCGCATCCACACCGCAAATTCGCTCTGGTGCGGTTCATTTATCATTAAGGCAGGCTTTTGCCTGCCCGACAAACTAAGAATCCTGCAAAATAGTCTTAGACACAATTCTAGTTTTCTTGCGATCGCTCTCCGATAACTCTTCACCAGCTTGTAGGCGAGTGGCAGAAGTTTGCAAGACCGTTGCTGCACTATTATCGCCCATTTGCAGGGCAGTTTTGGCAGCAGTTTGCAACATTGTTGCTGCACCAGCGCGATCGCCCTGTTGCAATTTTGCTTCTGCTAGTTGTGTTTGCCGATATTTGGCTAACGCTAAAATATGTTGCTGCACTTGAGGAGTGGCAGAAGGTTGGTAGCCTTGTACCACATTCGCTTCAACTGGGATGTTTTCTGAAAGTAATCCTGTTTTATTTTGGGCTGGATCATCGTAGCGGACTTGCAACCTGGCGATCGTCTGTCTACCTTGTGGCAAATGTCCCAAGTAAATATTAGCCAAAATGACCCGTTCCACATCTTTCATCAAATCTCCCAAGCGCACAGCAAAACGTCCATCAGCTTCTGGCTGCACTGGCAATTCTATTGTGTCTGGGGAAACTTGGGCAATAGGTTTTAGTTCTGCAAACCGTACATTAGGTACCAGAGAAAATAGTAAATAAGCATTCGTCAATCCTACTGTTTGAATACGGTTGAAAAGGCGACTAAACTCATCGATTGCTTGATCTGGTTGCTGAATGTAAGATAAAGTCCCACTAGCAGCATCAGCGATTTTTTCCAGAACATCCTGGTTCCAATTATCGCCAAATCCTAAAGTGTTCAAAGTTAAGTTATAGCTAGCAGCCAACTGTGCAAATTTCAGACAGCGGTTATTGTCACCGTGTTCATTTTCACCGTCAGTTAAAAGAAAAAGTTGAGAAATTGTTTCTTTTTTTCCTTTAGCTAATTCCTCAATACCTAAGCGTAAACCTTCATCAATAGCAGTTCCACCATCAGCAGAAAGGCGATTAATTTGTTGTTTAATTCGCTCTGGATTTTCAATAATTTGATTAGGGACTAAAACGTTTCCACGGTGGTCAAAAACAACAATGCTGAGGCGATCCCCTGGATTAAGTCTGTCAACAAGACGAATCGCTGCTTTTTTGACAGTTTCTAAAGGTCGCCCATTCATGGAACCACTATGGTCGAGAACTAGGCATAAATTCAGTGGGACATTGCGATCCAGATCTTGTGCGATCGCAGAAATGGAAATTGCCAACTGACGTTGACTGTTGGTTTGACTGGCATCTAAGTTGCCATCATTGAGAGCAGGCTGTAAGTTAACCTTCATAACCCCCCAAGATTCCTAAACTGGCCATACATATTTATAAATAACTTCAAAGTACAGTATTAGCACTTCGGAAAACTTATCCAACAAAAACTTTAAATAATCTTCCCAAGAAACTGGGCTAGGAAATAAGCTAATAAAATACTTTTTGTACTTTCCTTTATACCCTAACTTCTTTGGAACCTTATACCCTAGAGAGAAATCCACACCTCCAAGCGAGCAAGCATAGCGCTAGGATGTACTACAGTTAATGGTATGAATTTAGGCAACAGTTGCTATGGAAAATTCCATCATCAAGGCTGTGCAAGCGGCTTACGGCGGCGACAGCTTCTACCGAACACCGCCGCCAGATTTACCTTCTCTAATGTTAAAAGAACGTATCATATACTTGGGCTTGCCCTTGGTTTCACCAGATGAGTATAAGCAGCAACTGGGAGTAGACGTAACAGAACTTATTATTGCTCAGCTTCTGTATCTACAGTATGAAGATCCAGATAAGCCCATTTCTATCTACATCAACTCCACGGGCACTTCTTGGTACACTGGTGATGCCATAGGATCTGAAACAGAAGCTTTTGCCATCTGTGATACCATTAAATACATTAAGCCACCAGTCAATACGATCTGTCTGGGTTTCGCTATGGGTACAGCGGCGATGATTCTCTCTTCTGGAACGGAGGGACACCGTGCTAGTTTACCGAATGCGTCGATTGTTCTGCATCAAGCGAAACGTGGTACTGGCTACGCTCAAGCGACAGACATTCAAATCCAAGCACAAGAAGTGCTAAAAAATAAGCAAATGATCCTGGATATTCTCTCACAGAATACAGGGCAGCCTAGGGAGAGAATTGCCAAAGATTTAGATCGCAAATTGTACATGACACCCCAACAAGCCAAAGAATACGGCTTGATTGACCGGGTTCTAGAAAGTACCAAAGAACTTCCTCAAGCATTGGCTGCTGCTGTTCCTCGTTAAATCTTATTATTCGTTAAAAACAAGAGAATCTTATGCCGATTGGTATTCCTAGAGTCCCTTTTCGCTTTCCTGGGGAACCTTATACCCAGTGGATTAATCTTTACGAACGCCTTGCTCTGGAACGCATCATTTTCCTGAGTGGAGAAGTGAGCGACGGTATGGCTAATGGCATCATTGCCAGACTACTCTACATGGATTCCGAAGACCCAAGCAAGGATATTAGTATCTACATCAACTCCCCTGGAGGTTCGGTGACAGCAGGTCTTGCCATTTATGACACTATGATGCACATTAAAGCAAATGTGGTCACAATTTGTGTCGGGATGGCAGCTTCAATGGGTTCGTTCCTGCTAGCAGCTGGCACCAAAGGCAAACGTTTGGCTTTGCCTAACACGCGAATTCTGATTCACCAACCTCTAGGCGGTGCTCAAGGTCAAGCCACCGATATTGAGATTGAAGCTAGGGAGATTCTGAGAATGCGCCAGCAACTTAATGAAATGCTAGCGAATCGCACAGGTCAATCCATAGAAAAAATTCAAAAAGACACAGACCGTGATTTTTGGATGTCTGCTCAAGAAGCAAAGGAATACGGTTTGATTGACCGTGTGATTGAAGAACGTTAGTCGTAAAGCCAGATGAGGAGGCAGAGCGCCATGAGCCGGTTCCTCGACTCATGGCGGCTGCTGTGGGGATGACGAAGATAAGCGAGAAAAATCTTCTCCACTCCCCCTTCTAGGCATGGCAGGGTGTGATTTCATTTTAGATTTTAGATTTTAGATTTTGGATTGAGTTCACGGTGAAATCCGCTTTCTTGGGAATTTTGGATTTTGGATTAGTTGGACAGATGAATCTGGGGGCTTGTACCCTGTGCTGAATTATCGGTCAAAAAACTGTGAAATACGAACTTTAAATTAGAATTGAAGTCTTTATGATTTAAACTTTAGGCATTAAGCTGATAGCCGACACTCGCCATTGTTAATAACTCAAGATGGATCTTGAAGATTGCTACCGTTTATTAGGTTTAAGGTCAGGAGCTTCTTTCGCCGACATCAAAGCGTCTTACCGCCGATTGGCGCAACAGTATCATCCTGATATCAATCCAGATGACACAAAAGCTAAAGAAAAATTTATTGCCGTGACTGAGGCGTACAAGCTGCTGTTGCAGAAAATTCCGCAACAAGAGACAGCACAGCCTTATAATCACTCACCAGTCGTCGAACATCAGCCAACACGAACAACGCGTCCTCAAACAGCAACGAAGGAAAAGATAAAAGAAAAAGTAAAGCCGCCTAGTTTTTCAGAAATAGAACAGCGGTTGAAGTGGAGGACTTACGAGCAGTTACAGCAGTTTTTGAAAGAAAAACGCTTCCCACAAGCAATATCTTTAGCGGAAGCCTTAGCACAACGTTTACCAGAAGATGCAGAAGTGCGTCAGTGGCAAGCTATTTCTTATCAAATTTGGGGGCGATCGCTGATTGCAGAAAAACAGCCTCTCAAAGCAAGAATTTACCTCAAAAAAGCCCTTAAAACAGACCCTTATAATAAGTCTTTATGGAATGAGGTACAGCGTGATTTTCAGATGTTAGAAAATATGTTTTGAGGTTTTTTAATGATTGTTCGTATACTAGTTTTTTGATCAAGTTGTTAGCTAGGGAAAGATAATCACCCTAGCGATTTATATTCTATTTTTATGTCTAAGATTACCGTTACCGTTAAATTGTTTGCTGCTTATCAAGAAGCTTATGGAGTTCCAGAACTGGTACTGGAATTTCCTGAGGATACACCAGTTGCTATAGTGCGCGATCGCCTGCTGGGCGAACATCCTGAACTAACTCAATTGCGGGATGTTACCCGCTTTGGGGTGAATTTGCAATTTGTTGAACCAGATAGCATCTTGCAAGATGGTGATGAGGTAGTGTTAATTCCGCCAGTAAGTGGCGGGTAAGGAACTCTACTCCCAACTATAATTAGCAACTTTGCCTACAAACAAAATTCTTCCCATAATATTCGCGACAAGGGTAAAACCATCGTTGACTGAGTCCAAGGCACGTCCGATAATTTTTTTGTTATGTGGTGGAGTTTGTACCTGAATAACTGCAAGGTCTTCTTTAAATAACAAAGTATTTACATATTCGGGCTTCTGTGCTGTTACCTGTTCATAATTTTCTGGGTTCTCTTGCTCATGTTGGGTTTGGGATAATGTAGAAAAAAGCTTACCTGTTTGCTCAAGCTGACCTACAAGTTGACTGACTAAAGCTTGACTATCTTCATCAAGGTTCGCTAGATTCGACTCATTAATGATAACTTCTGGCTTAGAATCTCCTATCAGGTTAAAAAGTTTTTTATCCTCTTTTTTTTCTTCGGCTTGCTGGCAGTTTGTAGACGGTACTCCCAAGACTTCTATTTCAAGATTGATAGGCACTTTTAACATCATATAAACATTAAGTTTGCGTTTTTGCGTGGAATCGGGGAGTGTAGACATAAGTTGTAAAAAATTCTAAAGCTTGTGTACTTAAAAATTTGGAATAATAAAGCAGGTGATCAGGAAACTGATCACCTTTTTCTAGGTAGTTAAAACACTTCCTAGAACAAACAATGCAAAACCAATAATCACGACTCAACGTCAAGTAATTGACTATTAAGGATATGATTCGGATTGGATCTTTGAAGCAGGCAATTGCTGTTTGCTATATCCATTTTGAGGAACACAAACTGGTGGAGTTGCCCTTACTTCTGATTCAAGGTAGATATCTGGTTCGAGATGGACACGTACTTTCTCCTTCACAGGCTCAACAGCTTTAATTGCCACTGTAGGTTCGATGAAGATTGGAACGTTCAGTTTAATGGGAACAGTAAACTCGCAGGCGTTAGGGTAGTATTCGGGGTTGTATGTAGACATAAATTGTAGTCCTTATTTATTGACCTAAAACGAATTGTGTGAGTTGATAATTGGGGTTATGACTGTTGCAAAATTATGCAGGAGGCAGCTGCTGTTTGTTATATCCATTTTGAGCAATACAAACAGGTGCAGCGGCTGCTACTTCTGGTCTAAGGTAGATATCTGGTTCGAGATGGACACGTACTTTCTCCTTCACAGGCTCAACAGCTTTAATTGCCACTGTAGGTTCGATGAAGATTGGAACGTTCAGTTTAATGGGAACAGTAAACTCGCAGGCGTTAGGGTAGTATTCGGGGTTGTATGTAGACATAAATTGTAGTCCTTATTTATTGACCTAAAACGAATTGTGTGAGTTGATAATTGGGGTTATGACTGTTGCAAAATTATGCAGGAGGCAGCTGCTGTTTGTTATATCCATTTTGAGCAATACAAACAGGTGCAGCGGCTGCTACTTCTGGTCTAAGGTAGATATCTGGTTCGAGATGGACACGTACTTTCTCCTTCACAGGCTCAACAGCTTTAATTGCCACTGTAGGTTCGATGAAGATTGGAACGTTCAGTTTAATGGGAACAGTAAACTCGCAGGCGTTAGGGTAGTATTCGGGGTTGTATGTAGACATAAATTGTAGTCCTTATTTATTGACCTAAAACGAATTGTGTGAGTTGATAATTGGGGTTATGACTGTTGCAAAATTATGCAGGAGGCAGCTGCTGTTTGTTATATCCATTTTGAGCAATACAAACAGGTGCAGCGGCTGCTACTTCTGGTCTAAGGTAGATATCTGGTTCGAGATGGACACGTACTTTCTCCTTCACAGGCTCAACAGCTTTAATTGCCACTGTAGGTTCGATGAAGATTGGAACGTTCAGTTTAATGGGAACAGTAAACTCGCAGGCGTTAGGGTAGTGTTCGGGGTTGTATGTAGACATAAATTGATCATTACTCCTTAAAGAATGGATTATTTGCTAATCCTTTGATTGTTTCCTTATACAAATAATATCCTTGAAAATTTGGATTGCTAATTAACTATTTTTTGGTATCAAGACAAGTGCTAATTAATTATTTTTAGATACTCAGAAATTTTGCTATTTCCAGAAACTATCGTTTTTTAGTCCGGATAAATGCTGAATTTGAAAAACTTATATAAAAAAGCAGGAGTAAGCGATCGCTTACTCCTGCTTTCTATTCACCACTTGTTAACTTTACAAATTTAATGCTTGGTAATTAAGGTAATTTAACTTGCGAATTGCAATGCAACAGAACATAGGCTAAATAGTAATTGCATAGCTTTTACTAACACCTAGGTTATGTCTTTTATCTCATTAGAACAACAGAAGAATTCTAGCTAAAATGCCAGTCACGCGAGAGATAACATTGAGAAAGGCAACTTCATCATTTAGATTGTCAATCTGCGTTTGTAGATTATCGCAGCCCTCTTTAAGGTCATCTTCAAGTTCATTTAGTGATCGGGCAATCCTTGTCAGAATGACATTCTCCAACTTGACTCTTTGAACTACAATTGCCCGTCGTTCCCTGAAAAATTTTTCTGCTTTAACTGAATCCCGCTTTTTAACATTTTCCCAGAAAAGCTGAACGCTACTTGAATTCAGTTCTAGTTCTTGCTTTTCTAGTTGCTCAAGACGTTCATGTCTAATTTGCTCAAGATTATCAATATCAAGTAACATATCTATCCTCCTATGAATTTTTAACTTGTTCAACGATTGTGATAAATGATTCAATATCAGTCAAAAGAGTATTGAAGCGCTCGCGGTTGAGCTTACCTTCTACAAAATCCTTAAATAATTCCCTAAAGTTTCCTGCAGATTTACTTGCATCTTCAAGTTCAGAGACAGTAGTATTCATAGTCAAGATGGCTCTTCTTTTAGCAATCCAATTATCTGTATCAGGTATGGGTTTTTCTTCAACTAGAGGTCTAATAACTTGGCGTAACTCTCGTGATTCTATTGTAAGACTGACATCTTGCTTAATTGAATTACCAAGCGCATCTAGTAATACTTGTTGAGTTTGAAATTCGCGATCAATAATATCTTTACGCTTTTCAAGTTCTTCCCTAAGCGCACCTCGGATTTGTGAACTAATAACTAAACCCCCTACAGATTTAATGACATTTGTATTAGGAACAAGAGCGCTACCACGAAGTTGAGTACCGATTTTATTCAGGTTCCCTACAACACCCTCAATTTCCTGCTGAGCTTTCTGAGGTGCATTAGATCTCGCAAGCTCATCTATAAGAGTGAAATATTGTATAAGAAGCCGATTATGTTTACGGAGATTTTCTAGTATTTCAAGTCTTTCAACATCAAGTTTAGATAACTCGTTGTAGCGTTCAGGTGTTTGATTACTTAGTCTGTCATCTTTCAGTAGCTGCTCGGAAGTTTCGTCGATTCTAATTTTACCAGCAGTTGTTAATAACTTGTCCATAGCCGTAGTGTATGTATTTCCAGCTTTTGCTAATCTTTGATATTCTGTACTGGAACGACAGCCACTTATGAATGAAGCTAAGACTGCTACCATTAGTATGGTTGATCTAGTTTTTTTTATCATATATATCCTCTCTAATCACACCAGCTAATATTAGAGATCATCTCCTTTTGATGCATGAATTTTTCCAGATAAAATAGTTTGCTAATCTTTTGTATTTTCCTAATATCAATAGTATTGTTATGGTTTGTCTTTGTTAATTAAGTATTTTTCGATTTTTCTAGAAAACCTAATTATTTTTAGATATTTCGAATATTTTTTTATCCATCAGTTGTAGTGTCTTCTGATATGAGAAATGTATGAATGTCGAAAACTTTGACAAATAAGTAAGAGTGAGCGATCACTTCGCTCACTGCTACTTTCTATTCACAACTTAATAAATCTACAAATTTCGTGCTTGATAATTGAGGAAATACAGGAACGTAACCTAAACAAGCCTCGTGGTAACAAAATATAAGACTTATTTAACTAGCAATACCTTCTAATAGTTGTAGTCCTTTGTTATGAGTGACTTTAGAACGCTGTGCTTCTCTCCAAGCATGGGGAGTATTTTTATGGTGATAGCGAAACTGAGAGTAGAAATGATTGATATTTTGATAGCCTACTTGTAAAGCAATCTGATTAACGGAGTCGTTAGTTGATAAAAGTAAAGTGCATGCTTGGGCTATCCGACGCTCAATAATCCAATCATTGACGGTTTTTCCAGTTAGGCGTCGCACTAAGTCCGTTAAGTAAGCTGACGAATAACCAACTGCTTGAGCGACTTCTTTTAGGCTAATACTTTGATGATAATTCAATTCAATAAACTCGAAGACCTCACGCAGTCGGGGAATAGATGGAAATATAAACTGAGGAGTATTTGATCTTTTACTTGACTCAGTTGTAGAGAATTTCTCTTGTACTAGCTGAACACGAACAAGATTATTTTCTGTGCCAATCACCTCAAACCCTGCTGTCTCCAAGCATTTTACTAAGAGGTTTTTAGTTTCCGGATTCTCATCTATCAGTAAAAGATTAGTCATTTTTTATCCTAGTATTTAATAGAGTTTTCACGTGATAAGATTGCATCACCTGTAACTCCTTGTATCTGAAGTTATAATGTTAAGAAGAAATTATTAAGTGAGCAGTCTAATTTTTGTCACGAGTTATGTATCAGCAAAGTACTTAACGCTTTGCTTGAACTGTCGCAACACGCTAGATCTAAGTGTGTTATTACATACTTATACGGCGTGTTTTCAATCCTTATGGATTTGAAAAAATGCGATGTGCTTTTTAGGAATTGAAAGTTGCTACCCTTACAGCCATTGGTAAGTAGCCATCTAGCTTGAGGACAACCAACTTTGTGATTGGTAGTACCAAAAAAGATTATTTCATCCCCACTTTTTATATAGATGTGAGTATCAACGACTTATGCACTTAGCTTCATCCCCATGAGCCTTTAGGCGTCAATACCCTAGTACTGCAAGGCGTTCGTCAAAACTCAAAAGGCTGATTCTGTGGGCTTTTCGTTGATTTTGAATGGTGAACCAGCGCGAATGACGGCTTTCCCGACCTATGCGACTGGTGTTAGCGTAGCGCTGGACTCACCCTAAGGCGTGGCATCAGCCATAGGGTAGGTTTATTTCCGCCGCGTTGTACTAGTGATTGCCTTGCTGAGTTTTGAATCAGGACTTGCTGAATTCTTCTTCAATAACTATCTTTTACAGGACTTACGCAAAAATAACGTAGTTGCACCCGTTGCGACGTAAGGAAGCAATTTCACAATCTTGTTCTTTGGTAACTCTTGGGTAAGTCTTAGTTCCATGAAACCCGACAAAAAAAGTCGGGTATGTTTGACGAGGATTTTTGCTCGTGGTAACATCAATCCAATGTTGACGGACACCCAGGGAAGACTCATGACACAGGCGACAACCACCAACACCCAAAGCACCACAGCCACTTTTAAATCCTTGAAGTGTAAAGAATGTGGTGAGGAGTATGAACTCAAGGCTCTTCATGTATGTGAGTTCTGCTTTGGTCCATTGGAAGTAACCTACGACTACAGCGCCCTACGCTCCACAGTCACCCGTGAAACAATTCAGGCGGGACCAAACTCCATCTGGCGCTATCGTAAGTTTTTGCCTGTGGCTACTGACAACCCCATTGATGTGGGAACTGGTATGACTCCGTTGGTTCGTTCCCATCGCTTGGCACGTCGCCTTGGTTTAAATAAGCTTTATATCAAGAATGATGCCGTCAACATGCCCACCCTCAGCTTCAAAGATCGGGTGGTATCAGTTGCGCTCACCCGCGCACGGGAGTTAGGTTTCACGACAGTTTCTTGCGCTAGCACTGGTAACCTAGCAAATTCTACTGCTGCGATCGCGGCACACGCTGGTTTAGACTGTTGCGTGTTCATTCCTGCTGATTTAGAAGCTGGAAAAATTTTAGGTAGCCTGATCTACAGTCCAACTCTCATGGCTGTTAAGGGCAATTACGACCAAGTCAACCGCCTCTGTTCTGAAGTGGCTAATACACATGGTTGGGGTTTTGTCAATATAAACTTGCGTCCCTATTACTCCGAAGGTTCTAAAACACTGGGCTTTGAAGTAGCAGAACAACTGGGCTGGGAGCTACCTGACCACATTGTCGCACCTTTAGCATCTGGTTCTTTATACACGAAAATCTACAAAGGCTTCCAAGAATTTGTTGAAGTTGGTTTGGTGGAAGCAAAGCATGTCAGGTTCAGCGGCGCACAAGCACAAGGGTGTTCACCGATCGCCCAAGCATATAAGGAAGAACGCGACTTTATCAAGCCAGTCAAACCCAATACCATTGCCAAGTCTCTTGCAATTGGTAACCCAGCAGATGGTGTCTACGCTGTAGAACTAGCTAAGAAAACTGGTGGTCATATAGAATCAGTGACGGATACCGAAATTATCGAAGGCATTAAGCTCTTGGCAGAAACAGAAGGTATCTTTACAGAAACCGCTGGTGGAACAACTGTTGCTGTGCTGAAAAAGTTGGCAGAAGCTGGTAAGATTAACCCAGATGAAACCACCGTGGTATATATTACCGGAAACGGCTTGAAAACCCAAGAAGCGGTACAAGGTTACATTGGCGAACCTCTAACAATCGAGGCAAAACTTGATAGCTTTGAACGAGCGCTAGAGCGTTCCCAGACACTGGATCGCCTAGAATGGCAGCAAGTTTTGGTTTAATCATTAAATTATGAGTCATTTGTTCAAAGTTCTAAACTGATCACAAATGACAACTCTTAACTCACGACTCTCCGAATTTATGACTGTAAAAGTTTTAGTTCCTACTGCTCTGCAAAAATTCACCAATAACCAAGCCACCTTAGAATGTAAAGGTGACACGATCGCACAACTGTTTGACTCTTTAGAAGAAAACTGTCCTGGTATCAAGTCGCGCTTATGCGACGAAGCTGGACAACCACGGCGGTTTTTGAATCTGTACGTCAATAGTGAAGATATCCGGTTTTTGGAAGGAAAAGATACACCATTGAATGATGGTGATGAAGTCAGCATTGTCCCAGCAGTGGCTGGAGGCTAGTACAATTCAAAATTCAAAATGTGCTGCGCACCGCTGCGCACCGCTGCGCTAACAAAATTTAAAATTTAAAAGTCAAAATTCAAAAATTTATTTTGAATAAATGATTTTGGAATTTGAATTGGTTTGTGCTTTAGGAGCATGGCTTTGGTTACCAGAAAATGCCATCGCTATTGGGAGGCGTGGCTGTGTCAAAATGAAAGTGACTTAACCACGCTTGTGATCTCTCATAGCAAGACAAAGGATAGACCTGAGCAATGGCAGAAGAAACAAATCACAATGAAGCTGGGGAAGTTGCTCCCAGCACTGTAGATAAGCAGGCCCCCAGTGTCGCTGAAGAACACGCTCCCAGTACAGACTCACCCGAAGCGACAGATATTCCTTCTGCAAATGCGCCTGAACCTGCATCGGCGAACTCAGAAGCGAATCCCAATGCAGGAAAAACAACGAGTGCTGCACCCAAACGCGAAAAGCCAGCAGAACCAGCTAAAGCCGAAGCAGAAGATAAGCCACCAGCTAAAGCAGAAGCCGGAGACAAACCAGCTAAAGGTGAAGCCAAAGACAAACCAGCTAAAGGTGAAGCCAAAGACAAACCAGCCGAAGCAGCCGAAGCCGGAGATAAACCAGCTAAAGAAGCCGGAGATAAACCAGCAAAAGGTGAAGCCGGAGAAAAGCCAGCCGCCAAGGCAAAAAAAGAGAAAGCACCAGCTGTTGAGGATAAGCCATTTGGAGAGTTTATCCAGCAAGATTACTTACCAGCTGTGCAAAAGGCGATCGCCAAAGAAGGAGTGCAAGATTTAGCGCTGAATTTTGCCAAGCAAAAAATTTCCATCGTTGGTTTTGACAAGTCTGAAGAATGCTGGCAAATAATCGGCACCTGGCAGAACGGTTCGCGTCAATTTAACTTGTATTTTACACAAGAAGATATTCAAGGGAAAAAGGCTTTTTCCTGCAATGAAGGTAAAAAGCCCAGTACTCTTGAGTCATTCCTAATTGATGAACGCAAAGTCACTCTTGACTTACTAGTTTATGGACTCATGCAGCGCTTGAACGGTCAAAAGTGGCTGGGGAGAAATTAATTTAGTTCGTCAAAATGGTAGGTAACGGCTCCAGTATCGGGGTCGTTGTCTATCTTTACATAACCTGACTTCAACATTTCTCTGAAAACAGCTTCCACCTCGGCAAAAGTAGCACCCGTTTCCATAACTGCTTGAGTAACGGTGAGTTGTCCACCCCTTTTTTCCGCAGCTTTCAGCAATTCCATTGTTAGTTTTTCCTGAGGAGAGCGGTAAACTTGGGTAGCAACAGCTGGCTGATTCAAAGGAACACCCAATGGTGATAAACCTGCTTTTGCTCTGAGTCTCATTTGCTGTTCATCTACCATGTTAGGGATAATGAACAAGTCTACAAACTGTCCGATACCAAGCACACCACCAGTTAACAGCCACAATATACCCGTCCCGATCTTGCCATTGTATAAACGGTGCAGTCCGCCCAAGCCAACAAACCAGGCTGCACTCAAGATGTAGGAGACAAGAAGACGTTCTTGATTGTCTTTACTATTATTATTATTGTTTTCTGCTTTCATCTTGTTTTTATCCCCTCTAATGTACTCTTGTTCCCTAATTACAATTTTCCTACTTTATTTTTTTCATATCAGGATGGGCTGCCAGAGTTGTTTGAGTTTTCATATCACCACAACTGAGCAAAGCAAGCGCGTTACAAGCGACGAATGCAATTGGATAGTTCTCATTCTTAAAATTAGTAGAAAATTTACTGATTTGAATGTTAAATAAACTACATAAAAAATAATGCTGGCATATATTTACAGTATGACTGGTTTCTGCAGACCTTACTTCACCCAGTGGATTCATTCAACTGGATGATTTGAGTTCGCATGAGCTTCTATTACAAGCTACACATCCTCAATTAAGGATTTCCCAAAAAATTGAAGTGTTGTTGCAACTCTTAACGTATGAAGTGTCTGTTGTCGCCCTACACCTTGGTACACTTAACTAAACGAATATAATACTGTCGTCATACTGTGCCTTGTGAGTCCAGTCCTACAGGCGGTGAGGCAGCATAAAGGGAGGATTTCCCTTGTGCCGGCTCTGGCAAACCCGTAAGGGTAAAAGTATTACTGTTGACTTTTGCAGGCACTCAAGATAACAAGACACTCATGGCAATCAAGACATGGTAGATTCCCTCAAAAAACCAGGCTTTGAAGAAATGCGGTCCGGGATTAAAATCCCAGCCAAAGAAACCCTACTGACACCCCGATTCTACACGACCGACTTTGATGAGATGGCAAAAATGGACATCTCACCAAATGAAGATGAGTTGAAAGCCATTCTGGAAGAGTTTCGTTGTGACTACAACCGTCATCACTTTGTTCGGGATGCCGAGTTTGAACAATCCTGGGATCATATTGACGGGGAAACTCGCCGATTGTTCGTCGAATTTCTAGAGCGTTCCTGTACGGCAGAGTTTTCTGGCTTCTTGCTGTACAAAGAACTTGGTCGTCGCTTAAAGGACAAGAGTCCTGTTTTGGCGGAATGTTTCAACCTCATGTCTCGCGATGAAGCGCGTCATGCTGGCTTCTTGAACAAAGCGCTGTCGGACTTCAATTTGGCGCTAGATTTAGGGTTTTTAACCAAGAGCCGTAATTACACCTTCTTTAAACCAAAATTCATCTTCTACGCGACTTATCTCTCGGAAAAAATTGGTTATTGGCGGTATATCACAATTTATCGCCACTTAGAAGCACATCCAGAAGACCGGGTTTATCCGATTTTCCGCTGGTTTGAAAACTGGTGTCAGGATGAAAACCGCCACGGGGATTTCTTTGATGCGATCATGAGATCCCAGCCGCAAATGTTAAATGATTGGAAGGCGCGGTTGTGGAGTCGGTTCTTCCTACTGTCTGTGTTTGCGACGATGTACCTTAACGACGTCCAGCGCAAAGACTTCTATGCATCAATTGGTTTAGATGCACGAGACTATGACATCTACGTGATTGAAAAGACCAATGAAACTGCAGGAAGAGTGTTCCCAGTCATACTGGATGTTGAGCATCCTGAGTTTTATCAGCGGTTGGAAGTTTGTGTGAAGAATAATGAGAAGTTGACGGCGATCGCTTCCTCAAAGACTCCCAAATTCCTGCAATTCTTCCAAAAGCTGCCTTATTACATCTCCAACGCTTGGCAGATTTCGCGATTGTACTTCCTTAAACCAATTGACGCTACTAAAATCCAAGCAACTGTTCACTAAGTTGTAAGCTTTTGCTAAAACTTAAGTGGTTCTGTATTATACAGAGCCACTTTTTTTTATGAATTACAGAGGCGCAAAACAATGAGAAGGCTGTTATCAGCTTTATGCTTTGGAGTGGGTGTGAATTTGTTTGTGATGACTGCTCCTGTTTTGTGTGATACACCTTCAAAAAATGCCCAGGATTTAGATATAAGTCCAGAAATTATTAAAAATAGTCCAGTTTTGCAACGTTGGCGGCGTCAAGTACCTAACGTGTTGGAAGATATCAAGAATGACCCTAGTTTTTCTACAAAGATACGAGTGGGGTCTTCTTACTTTTCTTCTGAGAAAGCATTTGGGGTGAATATTGGTGTGGAGGACGTGTTTATTGGTCGTACTAGTCTAACAGTCAGTGGTGAGTATGAAGCGGTGTTCAATGGTCAACGCCTGGTTTATGGTGCAGATTTGCATTATTATCTGCGTCCTTTGGGTAGCTACATCAATATTACACCTGTGGTAGGCTATCGCCATCTGGAAATTAACAGCTACTCCACAGATGGAGTGAATCTTGGTGCGAAACTGTTGCTGGTGTTGTCTCGCGGTGGTGCAGGAGATATTTCTTTAACCCAAAGTTGGGTTGGTTTGGGTACTGGAGAAGAAGTTGGTTTAACAACAATATCAGTCGGTTATGCTCTTACCCCAAGTATCCGTATATCAACAGATATCGAACAGCAAAATAGTAAACAAAATAAAGAGACTCGTTTAGGTATAGTTTTTGAATGGATGCCCTAAAATAGGCTTGTTTATATCATCTGTTTTATTTATCTAGTGGTATCGATTTATAAATCCAGCAACTTTCGCTTTGTGTAACCCGTAACTCTCATTCCATTTACAACTACGACAATGAAACCTAATTTTGTTGAGTGATTCCCACTCGATAAAGGATAGTTGTTTAGTGCTGCAGACAGGACAAACATCGTATGAAGCAATTAAAACAAGCTTAGAAACCACTGCAATTAAATCGTCAGGATCAAATGGCTTTACTAATCTTGTGCAGAATCCTGCATTGAAAGCAAGAGCGCCTGCTTCTTCAGAGGCGTGTGCTGTCAAAGCGATTGCAGGAATCTGGCTAACCGTGACAGCAAGGTTTCTAACTTTTTGAATCAGCGAATACCCATCCTCACCAGGCATGGCAATATCGCTAATCAGAATATTCGGCTTGAACCGCGTAATTGCTTCAAGGGCTTCACTGGCTGATGTAACCGGAATCACTTGAACGTTGTACTCTTCAAAAATAACCTTTATCAAATCAAGATTATCAATATCATCATCTACTACCAGCACCCGCAACCCATCTAATAATTGTGGAGTATCCATATGCGTGAACTCTAGCCTGAATGTACTTGCTTATGTTGGGAACCGTAACTTTACCTATAATTCCCTTATAGTTTCATAAGCTTTTATTAATTTTAGTGATTTTTTTTATTATTTTGTATGAGATTGACTCAATTTATCTATCGACAGGATGATGAATATATAAAGAGGAAAAAACTTAAGATTTTCTTAAGGTTTTAAAGATCAAGACAATTTGAAGTTGGGGTATAAAATTCTAAATTCACAATTGTGAGCCTTTAACTAGCGCAAGAAACCCTGTTCCCTATTCCCTATTCCCTGTACAATTATGATCACCAATCTTTCATTAAGGGGTGTTAAGCCATGCCAATGGCGGTTGGAGTCATTGAAACTCAAGGTTTTCCGGCTGTGCTGGCTGCAGCAGACGCAATGGTAAAGGCTGCTGCAGTTACCATTGTTTATTATGGGCTAGCGGAAAGCGCTCGCATGTTAGTTGCTGTTCGGGGACACACAGCTGAGGTAGAAAGAGCAGTTGAAGCTGGTATTGAAGCTGGTAATACCCAATCTAACGGTGGTACGGTCATTACCCACTACATTGTTCCTAATCCCCCAGAAAATGTAGAAAGTATTCTGCCAATTCATTTCACTCAAAAATCAGAACCATTCCGAATAATGTGAATTAAGGACCTAATTAAGTAGAATCACCAAATTAAACATAAAATGCGTGGTGTTAGAAACCCGGTTTATTCAAGAAACCGGGTTTCTAGATTTTACGTTTTTTTGTGTTGACCTAATGATCATTCCACCGCAGCTTCTAACATCCGAATCGTCCCAGCGTCAGCATCGATTTCGACTTCTAAACCAATAGGTAATGTGAGCATATTTTCGATACCATGACCAATCATCGCACCATACCAAGCAGGAATGCCGAGTGGTTGAATGTGATCCCACACAACTTCTTCTAAGGTGAGAGAACCGTAGTCAGCGTCTGGCGAACAATCGGAACATTGTCCAAACACAAAACCTGCAAGTTTGTTAAATAAACCCGCAATTTTCAAGTGAGTGATCATGCGATCGATGCGGTAAATATTTTCGTGAGTATCTTCTAAAAATAGAATCGCACCACTCAAATCGGGTAAGTAAGGAGAACCTACAATGGCGGATAAAACTGAAAGATTTCCGCCAATAAGCCGACCTTTTGCTTTACCAGAAGTAATAGTTTGTTTGCGATACTTCACTTGCATCAGACGATTAGAATCGTCACCATCTTTTTGATTTTGAAAAGTCACAGCTTCACCGCTAAATAAAACGCGGCGAAAATACTCTGTTTGGGTTGTTTTCCAAGAAGTTAATCCATTGGGACCGTGAAATGTTACCAAGTTAGTTTGAGCATTTAATCCGAGAATTAAAGTTGTGATGTCACTGAAACCAACTATAATTTTGGGATTTTTGCGAATGCGCTGGTAATCAAGATAAGGCAACATTCGGCTACATCCCCATCCACCGCGAACTGGTAAAATGGCGGCGATAGAGGAATCACTAAAAAACTGATTAATATCAGCAGCACGGTCTTTATCTTTACCTGCTAAATAGCCATATCGTTCAAGTAGATGAGGTGCGAGTCGCGGGACAAGTCCCAATCCCTTGACTGCATCTATGACAATATTAAGTTCTTCACGAACAAATACCGCACTAGCAGGAGCGACAATACCCACAATAGATCCTGCCTGCAAACGCTTGGGTTTCAATAGTGGTTTACCTGCTGCTTTTGCCAACTGAAAGGGAAAGGCAAATACTGAAGGGGTAGCAGCTAAATTTAAAAGAAAGTTACGGCGGTTAATCATAAAAAGTTTTTTTACACTCAGAGTAAGTCCCATTAAACCACCATGTAACAGTAGGTGCAAATACAAACCTCTCTCGGTACTTGGATATCTATTGAGAAAGATAAATTCACGCCTGAAAAACTTGTTCTGCAGTTAACACCATTTCAGGAAAAGTTCGCGACACAATGGTGTCATTTGCGCGAAATGCAGTAGACTGATATACTCTGTTTTCATCAAGTAAGTAAACAAATACTGTTGGTACTTTAGGATTTCCCAGATAATTACGACTACCCAACGCTAAATAATCCACAATCCAGTATTCAGGAATACCCAAACGCTGATACTCATCCAGCTTGTCAATATAATCGTCCTCCCAATTAGTAGAAATCACTTCTACTGCTATTTGCAAAGGTTCAAACAACGCTGAGTAAGCAGCGCGATTAGCTGACCAAATTGTTTTATCTACTACACTAACATCTGGCTGACGACCCTGTTCTTTACCTTCAGCCGTCTGTGTTCTAATCATAATTCTGCCTGAAACTCTGTAATTTCTTTCCAGACGTTTCACTTCATTATTAAGAGTGTCGGTAATAAAATCTGCAATATCATCATGTTGTCGGGTAGCTAATATTCTCACAATCTCTCCATTCACCAGTTCGTATCGACCATCTGCATCTGGTAACTGTTCAATAAACTGCTCAAAAGTCAGCTTTTGATTTGTGGTGACTGATGCTCTAGCCATGAGGAACTCCGTTATTTATCGGCTTTTTAATATTTACTCAAAATGAATTCTTATATAGACTTAGTCAAATCATGTACGTTGAGTCAAGCAGTTTGAGACTCTCTTTGTGAGTAAATATAGTCACAATATAATGCCCATGTAGCTCCAAATAAACCTGTTATGGAACCAGAAATTGCTGCTAAAACACCCCATCCAAGTGGTCCAGTCCAACTGGTGATTTCTTTTAGTATTGCAGTACTTGCTTTACCAACAACATAAGCTGTTCCTGTTGCTGCTACTGTAACTAAACCTAACTCTACCAACATTTCTAACAGTCCCTGACTGGATAAATCTTCTTCAAAATAGATTTTCCAGACACGGGTGTACATTATGATATCAGATGCAGTTAATATAAGTTGCTTGGGAAGTTCTACGCCAGGAGTTGGTGCAGCTGTAGCACAACCACTACCAACAGCGTAGGTTGCAACTGCTAAAACAGCTTCTAATCTTTTTTTGCCCAAATTACTCACAATCTTAACTCCTGTATTTTAGAGAGTAGTGTTTGGTTGCTTTGCAAAATTAACTCTTAATTGATTTCCGATACTTAAATTTAAATACTTTTTTAATTTATTTAATTAACTTTACTTGTATTAAAAAATCGGTAGATATAGCAATTCTAAATCATTTGTAAAATTCTCTTTTCTCTTTTTTCTCTCTTTTCTTGGCGACGCCAGTCGCACGCCAGGTGCTACAACGGGGGGAACCCCCGCAACGCACTGGCTCCTCAAGTCGGGGAACCCGCCCACGGCGCTGGCTCCTCTTGGCGTCTTGGCGGTTGATAAATTTTACAACTCAAGTAGGACTGCTATATAACGAAGGCTTCCAGATTATACATTGTACTGAATATGTTTGTAGCTATGTCAACATTGAAAAATGTATTTGTGTTGACCGATGAAAGAGAATATTACTGATAGCAGTTGTCATCTGAAAATCTCTTTCAAATAGGGGATTTGGTCATACTATCAGGTGATGTTGCCTAAAGATTTGGAGCGATATCTTAAAGATATAAATACTTAATTAACATTTGAGACTAGAACTATGAAAAAGATTATTACGGCGAGTCTAGTCGTTTTAGCCACTACTGCTGGATTTTTACTTAACAATCAAGCAGTTCAAGCTCACTCTCGCGGTTACTATCACTTTCGCCCATATGGATACTATCCGTATTTTGGACGTCCAATAAATTCTTGCTATCCTGCCACTCAGTGGCTTGTTGACGAAGATCCTGCGTATCATCCTCAAGCTTATGCTGATGGCTACCGTCAAGGAAAACAGAGTGCAACAAGAGGAAACAACTACAAGCCGCGTACTGCTGGTGGGGAATTTAGTCGTGGTTTTGATGACGGTTATTATGGAAAGAAATTTGCTGGTCAAAAACAAGTTGTTCCTAACGAATATAAGCCATATACTACGTCAGAATGTGGTTGGTATTAATGGTATCCAAGCTTGAAGAAACCCGGTTTCTCAGAAACCGGGTTTTGTAAGTCATCTAAATTATGATCAATGGAAGCGGTTACTGCACCACTTCTACGATCCATTTCCCACGGTTGAGCATTTTCAAGGGATATTGCAGTATCACTGCAGTGAACAGTTGGTTATTATTTTGGAGCAAAAGAGTCTTTTCCTGCTCCACACACAGGACATACCCAGTCATCTGGTATGTCTTCAAACGCTGTCCCCGGTTCTATTCCACCATCTGGATCGCCTTTTTCTGGATCATATACGTAATTGCAGACAGAACATACATAGTTTTCCATCTTTCTCTCTCTCTAAATTAAGGATCTTCGTCTCAACATTATATACACATTGAATTCAATTCATAATTCGTAATGAATTGACTAATTAGAAGTTACGAATTCTCAATGACGAATTGTTAATAAAGAGTCGTCAAAGGCGTACCTAACCATCCGGCAAAGTTTTCTTTCTGTGTCGTTGAAGGATTTTTGACTGGTTTTATCTGATACTTACTGACACGAGGAGACGCCAGGGTGACAGGTAAGGTACGGAGTTCATCTTGATGGAAAATAGTGACTTGAATGATGTCTTTCGGTTGGTAATCTTTCAGGCGATCGCCTAACCCATTGGCTGCGATACGCAAACCATCAATAGCCAGCAACTCATCTCCTGGATCAATTCCTGCAAATTGTGCGGGTGAACCTGCGTCAACAAACTTAATCAGTTCCCGTCCATTGTCACTATTAACTTTAACTCCTAGATAAGGTTCTTCACCCTTTTCCTCTACCAGTTGCAAGCCAAATGGTTCCAGGTATTCGTTGAAAGGCAAATCTTCAGTCTTATCAATGTAGGAGTTGAAGAAATTAGTCAAATCTATACCAGCAATATACTCAATAACTGATTGCAATTGTTCTGAAGTATAACCAATTTCATCTGTGCCAAATTGATGCCACATTTTCAGCATGACATCATCTAGCGATCGCTGATTTCTAGATCGTGAACGAATCAGCAAATCTAGCAACAACGACACCATTTCCCCTTTTAAATAGTAGGAAATTTGACTATTACCGCTATTGGCATCTGGACGGTAAAGTTTTATCCATGCATCAAAACTTGATTCTGCCAGAGATTGTACTTTGCGTCCTGGAGTCGTTTCATGCCGAGCAATTTCCTTACTCAAATTATTCAAGAATGACTTTGCATCATAAATTCCTGCACGTAAGGGAATGAGCAAATCGTAGTAACTTGTTGTCCCTTCACAAAACCACAGTGACGATGTATAGTTTTCTTGGTCGTAATCAAAGACCTCTAGTGCTTTTGGACGAATCCGCTTAACATTCCACAAGTGAAAGAACTCGTGTGCGACTAATTGCAAGAAGCGTTCGTATTTGTCGCGATCGCGGAAACCTAACCGCTGATAAATGAGCGTGCAGGAGTTTTTATGCTCCAAACCACCATAAGCTTGAGCAAATAAATGCAGCAGAAACACATATCGTTGATATGGTAACCCACCAAACATCCGTGCTTCTACTTCAATAATTTTCTCAATGTCAGTAATCATCTGCTGCAATTGGAAATTGCCTTTACCCCAAATTGCTAGTTCATGGGATTTTCCCAATACTTCAAAGTGATGTAACTGATGGAGACCAATTTCAAAGGGACTATCTACAAGGGTGTCAAAATCTGAAGCACAAAAAGTGTTTGTCTTGTGTGGAACTGATGGTAATGCTGTAGTGACTTGCCACTCTCTGTGTGGCGGTACAACAGTGACTTGTATTGGTTGTCCTTCCCAAGCCAGTATTCTAAAAAACAGTGCTGCACCATTGAAATAGCCATGGCTAGAGTCCAAGTGATTTGTTCGCACTGATAGCTCATTTGCAAATATACGGTAATGTATAATAATTTCTGATACATCACTTGTTTCCACCTGCCAGTGATTTTTACTAATCTTGTGCCAGGACAAAGGCTTGTCATGAGCAAAAGCAGCAAAATCTTGTAAGTGCTTGGCATATTCCCGGACTAAGTAAGAGCCAGGAGTCCACACTGGCAATTTCAAATCTAAAGTCGGCAACGAGTAGTCTACCAGACGCAAACTCACTTCAAATAAGTGCGTTTCTGGTTTGGGCATTGTCACCTGGTAGTGAATTGCTGGTGCGGTTTCCTTGGTATAAATGTTAGTGCGAGGTGCAGTTGCTTCAGTCATCTTTGTTTATGAGTAAGAATTCTGAGTTATTAACTATTAGTTAATAGTTAAGAGTTAATGGTCAATAGTCAATAGTCGTAAGTTAAAAAACTTGCTTACTGCTGTTGCCTCAGCACTTAATACTTTTTATACTTTTTTTTAGTAGATTAACAACCTGAGATTGATGAAAAAAACCACCATGTTGCTATTGTCTATGTTTATTTAACATTCGTAACTGAGTGCGCAAAGTTTTGATTTCATCTTTTTTGGATTAGCTCATTATCTTAGGATTTTGACTTTAACGTCAATTCCTCAGCCGCTTCTCCAATGCTGAGTTTTACTTTGCTGGTGTTTTCTATATCAACTTACCTGATATAGACTATACCATTTTCCACAATAATGAAAGTATCCGAGATGCACAGATAAGTCAATAAACTTAGTTTACGAGAACTTCCGTGGAACACACAGGGGATCACCAACGGATTTAGAGAATTTTCAATGTAACACAAAGTAGCAATTAATGCCATAACTTGCTGCTTAGCACTTACTCTTTAAAGATTCAGCACTATTTTGTTAATATTTTTATCATTTGGTAACTAAGTATTTTTTTTATAAAGAAAAATAACAAAATGACAAATAATCAGAAGATTGTTTAGGAATTGGAAACAGGTAATTGTGAGTTTATAGTTCAGCAGCTAAAACCTACTAGACTATAAATTTCAAATCACTGAGCAATTACCAATTTCCTTTTCAGGATCACCTCAGTCTTGACTCCTCAAAGCTTGGGCTAACAGGTAAACTTTAGTCCATTCACCCATTGCTTGGTGCATTTTGAGTTTTAACTGGGAAGCTGTGTCTTCTATCGAATAACCTGCTTTACGCAACTCTAGGACTTGGCGCTGCATGGGGGTTAATTGTTCATGCAATTGTTGCCATTGCTTAAGTGTCAGCCCCAAGTTATGTTCTTTTAAGGAAATTGACAGCCAGCTATCTACCAATTCTGGTTTTCCTTTGAGGGCGAATACACGTACAGCATGGTAGCTAATTTTCTCTCTGAGTCGATAGACTTCCTTGATTGGTTTATTTAGTTTTTTGGCAATCTCATCTTGAGGCTTACCTTGGAGATAGAGTCGCAACCACTCAATAGCTTCTGGACCAAGATTTTCGTGTAAATAATCCTCAAATTCTTGCTGAACTGTTTTACGCAGTGCTTGTTGTTCTTCTATCTCTTGAGCTTCTTGATATTCAGCTACTGCCTGAGTATCAACCAAGTTGACTCGATTATCACTGTCATCAGTAAGAATTTCCTCAGAGACAAGCCTAACTAAGTCTTGAGTTGGTACTTGGGTTAAACCACCACGTTGAGTTCTTCTCAAGAAATTCACGAAACGATACGCCAATAGAGGTTGATTGCGTACTGGTCGCAAACAATATTCTTCTACACTGGCAAACAGTAGAGCGTTCTTGAGTCTATCATCAGTTGTCAATTCTGAAATAGAAACCATTTGTTGTTGTATGTAGCTATCGCTTTGCAGTAATTCTTGGATAACTTCTTGTAGTACATCCAGGACTGTCCGTTGGCGATCGCGACTCAAGGCAACCCAAGTTTGGATCTTATGACGTAACGTCACCAAACTCCCCAATCGAGTGATCAGGTTGCGGTAAGCACGTTCTCTTGCAAATCCTAAGTAACGCTGACGCAAAATCCTATAGCGGTACTCCATAGCTTGTTTGGCGATATCCAGTTCCTTAGAGTTGAGCACCTCAAACCGATCTAAGTCACTTCCCACAAGCCATTTGACTATACTTTCTCTGTTGGCAAAATTTTGTTCTGGACATTCGATATCCAGGCGCTTTCGCCAATATTGCGCCAGTTTTTCCGCCTCCAAAACCATAGTGAGATTGCGCTCCTCGAAACCCTGTTTTAAAGTCTGCATCACAACCCCCTTTTCTCGTCCCTCTTTACTTCTTGACTGGCAGCTGCACCCGATTTGATGATGTCCATGATGACATTTGATGTGTCTCCTCTGTTATTACGTTTTGACTCACTAAAGTTATGCAGGTAGTTTTAAATTTCGATGCATCCTCACAATCTAGAACTACGGTAAATCAAGCTTTCTGAGCTTTTCTCACGACTTTATCTAAAGTTAAATTTTTGTAAACTTAGGATTATGTTGTCTTGACTCAAAAAAACGATCTACCCAAAATGTATAAGGTTACAAGATATTTTGATCAGGGATCAGGAAAAACTAACATTTTGCACCTGATAATTTTGGCGAATTTCATCCACCTCTCCAGACGTTGTTTTACAATGTATGTTTCACTATTTAAAGTTTACTCTCCGCAGTCTTTGTGCTCTTTTTTATACTGGACATTACTTGTACTGTGTATTTATAACAACTCACGAGGACATCATTTGAATTTTCCAACATAAATGAACCCAGACATTGTCAGTTTGTATTGATGTTTAGAAGACTGACATAATTAATTTTGAAAAATGAGCACTTGTTTATTGGCAAAGAATAATGAGTAAAGAGTTGTCGTGAAAATGAACTTGATAAACCACTTGTCAATCAATTTTGGATTTAGGATTTTAGATTTTGGATTAACTCCACCCTAAAAGTGCTCTGGTTGGAGCGGAGCGAAACGAAGCCTAGATTTTGAAATTTACGATTTTGGATTAATTCCGTCAAAGATGGACGGGGCTTGTACC
>NZ_JCACKO010000069.1:0-25148 GCF_059505445.1 Brasilonema angustatum
CCTGCTCCCTGCTCCCTGCTCCCTGCTCCCTGCTCCCTGCTCCCTGTTAAGCGTTAAGCGTTCCCTATCAGATAGGATTGCTATAGTACTTAATAAGTTTTAATAAAACTATATTATGAGTAACGATTCACCGGTTCATTCTCCAGAAACATCAGAATCCAAGTTTGGGACGCGCTTGAGAAATTTCTTAATCGCTATGGTGGCGATCGCCCTCAGCGTTGCCTTAATTTTGGGGCTGAGAACTGAGACAACCTCTGCAACTTTGTCTCAGTTAGATAAGCAGTCTACACCTTTTGATGTTGCTTTAACCAATGGTAAGCCATCGTTTGTAGAGTTTTATGCAGATTGGTGTACTGTTTGCCAAAAAATGGCACCAGATGTCGGGCAACTGGAACACCAGTATACTGGCAAGGTAAATTTTGTCATGCTGAATGTGGATAATACCAAATGGCTGCCAGAGATGTTGAAATATCGGGTGGATGGTATTCCCCATTTTGTGTATATGAATCAGAAAGGGGAGGCGATCGCCCAAGCCATTGGTGATCAACCTCGTACTATTTTATCCAGTAACCTAGAAGCCTTGGTTGCTGCTTCGCCTTTGCCTTATGCTCAAGCAAACGGCAGAGTTTCGCAATTTAATGCACCCGTCGCACCAACAAATAGTCAAGATGATCCCCGCAGTCATGGCGCTCAAGTTGTAAATTAAAAGATTCGCAAATACCTACAAGCTACACCTACAAAGCCTGCGCAAGCGGGCTTTATGTTTTAACCTGATCCTCATACGACTCCAAAATCCCACTACGAATCATAAGTTGGGGCCAGATTATCAAAAAGAAACCCATCCATGTCAGTAGGGGTACAGAGACAAGAACAGTTAACCAGACTATCTTAAATATAACCCAGCTACCACTTATCAGCGTCACACCTGTGAGAAGAATAGACCAAGGCTGACACCACCACGGTTTGTATTTCCAAGGACTGAGGGGCTTTTGTTCAGACATTTGTTTGACTGCGAATTTGCAAATATTCCTTCAATTATCACCAAACATCTTAACTAATCTTAATTTATGTGTTTCTTTTACAAAATGTAACACAATTTGGCAATTGTTTTAGGGTTACTTGCAGAGGTTTTTTTCAGTATATTTACACAATAACGTACTATATGTATATAATGTTTTAAGTAAGGCTTTGCTCGAAATTATTATCTATTTTGCATGCCGCAGTATCCAGATATATCTTATACACATGTCCTATCTGAGCTTTCAGTTAATCGCAAAGATCCTTGTGAAGTAATCCGTGAGTTGATATCTAACTCTTATGATGCTCAAGCATCAAGAATCGAAATTTACCCCCTCTTACAGTATCAAGGCTTTATATTCTTTGACAATGGTACTGGTTTAAGCGAAACAGAAGTTATCAATGATATAACCTCTTACCAAGCCTTTTTTTCTATAGGCAAATCTACTAAAATTCAAGGTGAATTTATAGGTTATAAGTGCCAAGGCTCAAAGCTATGCTTTGCTTCCAAAAAATTTACTTTGATTACACGTTGTAGGGGTGAAGAATACTGGCGGTCAATATCGATAGATAACCCTAAAGATAACTTAAATCCTCAATACAACATTCAATCCAACTTAGACAATAGTCCCTGGCAAACCCTAAGAAACTTATTTTCCAGACATAATAAACAAACAGCAAATATCCTTGAGTATTTGAGTGAAGAGTTTTTCCTGAACCGCTTTGACAGCGGAGCCATGATCATTGTTCAAGCTCTAGAGGTAGAAAAATTTTCAGATTTTTACGACTCAGAAGAGGATCGTATTACTAAATGGTCATACCTAAAGCATTACATATGTTTTAACACAAGGCATGGAGACATGAGGATTCTCCGCCCTAATGACACTGATTTTCCAGCTAGGAAAGCAGAAAGCTTTAAACAGTCTCCTGGATATAATGATCAGTGTGAATTATACCTGTGGACAAAAGGTAGAAAAGTTGATGATTTGAAAAAAATTTTCGCCGGATATCCATACTTGGAAAAGCCTAATGATTTAGTAATAAGCAGCCCTGCTGAAGTATCAAGTCTAAGCGCTGGTAGATTTTCAGCAAGGGGTGCTGCAACTTTTACATTTGAAGGGATTACTTACTGTTTGGCGCTAGCAATTGATGGTAATCGTCGGGCGCATGAAAAGTATGAAGAACTGGATAGAAAAGGTAAGAAAAAGTCTGGAATTAGGTTGACGGATCAAAGAGGCGTATTTATCTGCTCAGAAGGGGTGAAAATTTGTCGATATAATGAAATATTTGAACATAGCAAACTAGCTGATTACGCAGTACTTGGCACGTCTAATGCACAGTCTCACTACATTCTTATGATCAATGGTAGTTTCGATGTGGTAACAAACAGAAATTCCTTGACTGAAGCTGCATTAAAAATTCTTAATAATGATTCTTTTATCGAGAAGATAAAACAGTTTTTTGATACAGCAAAAAGAGATGTAAAAATTTTTGCCGAACTGGTCGATAGGCTAAATAAGGAGATTCAAGATGTTAAACTAGAGGCTTATACTAAAAAGCTGAATGCACTAAAGCAAGGGATTCAAGATAGATCCAGGTTTATGGTACAAGATATCGAACAAATAAAGGATAAGTGGCTTGTAGAACCTGGAATTGGAGAAGAGTATTCGGTTGGAACCTTGTATACGATTTTTGCTCACCTTGCCCCTGCTGACTCACAATATGCTCATCTTTGGCTTCGTCCAAGAACCTTCTCTAGCATGGGAATTGATAGCGTTGCTGTCAGTGTCGGCGAGAATAGTTTAGCAGACAACGTTCATAAAGCTCTTGAGTACAAGTACACTTTTTCACCAAGTGAGGAGTTTAATCATCCACTGATATTGACTGACTATATTGTATGTTGGGAGATGCCCATTGGAGAAAATGGTAAGCAGATTAATGACTCATACAACTATTTTGGAGAAATTATCTTTACTGAAGAACTTGATGGACTTGGCTACGAAATTATAAAGATCCAGTGTCGTGAAGGTGATTATCACGGCGGGAAAGTAAAAGTAATTAGCCTCAAGAATCTACTTGATAAGACTTTTAATTGCCAATGGGTAACTCCACCGCCTAGAGTAACTGCTTCCGCAACGAGAAGAAAGCGGTAAAAAGTCAAAATAACAAAGCTGACTGCTCCCTTCACCCCTCCTCTTTCCTTTGCGGTTCGTTTTTTTACCTCTCAACCACATCACGCACCAACTGTGCTAACTTTTCCGCAACGAGATTGTAAATAATCTCTAACACTTCCAGCTAGATGCAATGCAAATAATGGTGGTACAGCATTACCCACTTGATTAAAACAACTTGTTTGTGTTCCTACAAATTCAAACCAATCTGGAAAGCTTTGTAATCTAGCAGCTTCTGTTATAAACAAACGTCGCCGCCTACCACATGGTAATTTAATTCTGTGCATATCACCTGTTGCTCCAGCTAAGTTTCTACAGGTCAAAGTTCTTGCTGGTTTATCTAAATGAAGATCGCGGGGATGTTTGCAAAAGGATGCTTTTTCATATTTTGCGACATATTCATCCATGCTAGGTGTTAGAAACTTCGATTCTTCTGGAGCCAAGAAAGCAAGTTCTCCTAAAGCCTCGCCTGCACTAATTTTCTTCTCGAATAGGTTAGGAAATTTGAAGTTTCCTTTGTGTCCTACTACTATAAGACGTTCTCGATTTTGAGGAACACCAAAGTCAGCGGCATTTAATAATCTCCATTCTACTATAAAGCCTAAATCTTGAAATGCTTGAACGATTTCGTCTAAGTACCACTTGTTTTTATAAAGAAGTCCACGAACATTTTCAAACAACCAAATTTCAGGATCAAGCCTCTTAACTGCACTAAGAAAAATTGGAAATCCGTCGCGTGAATCTTGTAAACCTTTTTGTTTTCCTCCCACACTGAAAGGTTGACAGGGTGGTCCACCTATGAGTACTTTGGCAGATGGTAATTCTGTCTGGTGTGTGAGAATAACCTGAGTACAGTTTCCCTTTAAGTTTTTTCTATAGGTAGCACAGGAATCAGCATCCATTTCAAACCCGTGAGTTGCAAATCCCTGTGCTTCAAATCCAACAGATAAACCGCCACAGCCAGCAAATAAGTCTACCACCAGTGGACTACGGGAAAATGCAGGTTTGAGTAGATGATTGATTTTATCTACGTAGTTCATCGTGAGTTAGGTAACTGATCTGCTGATCTTTTGCGTTTATGTCGTATTTTTTACCTCTCCACCACCTCACGCACTAGCTGTGCTAATTTTTCCGCACTATCAGGAGTTGCGATCGCCTTCGCAGCCTCCCTCATCTTTCGCAATTCTTCCGGATGCTGCAACAACTTCAAAACCTGACTTTGCAACACCTGGGCCGTCAACTCTGATTGTTTAAACAGACTCGCCGCACCAACTGAAGTAAAAACTTTTGCATTGTAAGTTTGATGGTCTTCTGCTGCAAATGGGTACGGAATCAAAATTGCTGGTGTTCCGCACACCGCCATCTCCGTTAAACTACCTGCTCCAGAACGAGTAATTGCTAAATTTGCTCGTCGCAGTAACGCAGCCATGTTATTATAAAATGGTAAGCAAATATACTGAGGATGTTTCAAAGTGTCAGCCTCAGGATCATTATCACCTGTCAAATGCACAACCCAAGCACCAGCATCAAACCAAGCATTGGCAGACTGTCGCACCAGCTTATTGATAGCAACAGCTCCCTGGCTACCACCAAAGACAACGATCACAGGAACGTCTTTTGGAATAGGCAGATCCAAAGATGCTTCAATTTCTTCTGACAAAAATTGAGAACGCACCGGAGTACTGGTGTAAATTGTTTTCACACGAGGCAAGTGCTCAGAAGCGGCTTCAAAACCCACCGCCACTGCACTACACCAAGGTCCTAAAAAGCGAGTCACTTTACCTGGTAAAGCGTTAGCTTCGTGGAGAATAACAGGTAAACCCAAAGAACGGGCTGCAATGACAGCAGGTCCAGCAATGTAGCCTCCTGTGGTGAACACTCCTTGAAAGTTTCCTTGTCGTAAAAGTTTCCTGACCTCTAAAATTGAACCAATCAGTTTTCCCAAAACGCGAAGTGAAGAAATTCCAAAACCTTGCTGAAAACCTTCAACTGCAATAGTATTCAATCGATACTGTTTGGGAACAAGCTGAGTTTCTAATCGATTGGGGACACCAAGCCATTCGATTTGATAATCGCTTAAGTGTTCAGCTAGTGCGATCGCCGGAAACACGTGTCCGCCCGTTCCACTAGCAGCTATTAGTAACCGTATAGGAGTTTCTACCATCACCCTCCACCCTGTTAGCGCTTAGCTTAACCTAAAATAAAACAATTTCCACCCCTTGTGTCGTCAAGTTGCCATTTACTTTTTTACTAGTTAACTCATGCCAAATTTTGCTTCCTTTTTACACAAACGTCAAACAATGTTGCAACCTACTCGCTTACTAGTTTTTTCTCTGCTTACACTAAGTTTATTAACCAGTTGGAAAACGGCTCTTGCCAATACACCACAGCAGTTGGTACAAGCCGGGCAACCCAGACGCCAGATACCTACGGAGGGAAACCCTCATCAAGTACTGGCTCCCCAACCCAGTAGCGCCTCTCAAAATGCACCCTCTCAAGTCAAAAACTTATTGGCGCAAGTTGATGCAGCAGCAAGTCAGAAGAATATCAAAGGCGTCATGCAGTTCTATAGTCCCAATTTCGTTAATGGAGATGGCTTAACTCGTCAGAATATGGAGAAAGCTTTAACTGGATTTTGGCAGCGATACCCCCAATTGAAATATACTACCCAGGTAGAATCTTGGAAATCTCAAGGTAATGGTGTTGTCGCCGAAACAGTGACTAATATAACTGGTGTGCCCTCTACCAGGAGTGAAAACGCGGCATTCAATGCGACAATTAGGTCGCGCCAGCACATTGCAGGAGGCAAAATTACCCGCCAAGACATTTTGGCTGAACGCACTCAATTGACTTCCGGTGCCAAGCCACCTAAAGTAGATTTCAAATTACCACAGCAGGTAAAAGTTGGTCAGCAGTTTAACGTTGACGCGATTGTCCAAGAACCTCTTGGTGATGACTATCTATTAGGAACAGCGTTGGAAGAACCTATTAAACCAGAGAAATTGCTGACTGCCACACCTGTGGATTTAGAATTACTTTCATCTGGTGGAATTTTTAAAGTTGGACGCGCACCAGCTGTCCCTGGTAGTCAATGGGTTTCTGCTGTGATCATGCGCGGAGATGGCATGGTCATGATCACTCAGCGCATACAGGTTGTCAAAAACTAATTACTTAGTCATTGGTCATTTAGTAATGACTAATGATTAATGACTAATAGACTTCTTGCAGGAACAGGGAACAGAACCTTGTAAAATCTCACTTTTGCAAGAAGTTTAATGACTAATGACTCATGACTAATAACTAAAATGCTTTCTATTCAAAACCAAATTGTTTTAATCACTGGTGCAAGCAGTGGTATCGGTGCTGCTTGTGCCAAAGTATTCGCAAATGCAGGTGCAAAACTTATTTTAGCCGCACGACGGTTGGAGCGGTTGCAGGAGTTAGCAGATGAAGTCAGCAAAAACTTTACAACTGACATTCACTTGGTACAACTGGATGTGCGCGATCGCACTGCTGTAGAATCTGCTATCTCAACTCTACCCCCCTCCTGGTCTGAAATTGACATCTTAATCAACAACGCTGGTCTGAGTCGCGGTTTAGACAAACTCCACGAAGGTGACTTCCAAGACTGGGAAGAAATGATTGATACCAATATCAAGGGTCTGCTGTACCTGACGCGCTATGTTGTGCCTGGAATGGTGAAACGCGATCGCGGTCATGTCGTCAACATTGGTTCCATCGCCGGACATCAGACATATCCCAATGGTAACGTCTATTGTGGCACCAAAGCTGCTGTCAGAGCTATTTCCGAAGGTTTCAAACAAGACCTGCTAGGAACCCCTATCCGTGTCAGTTCTGTTGACCCTGGTATGGTAGAAACAGAATTTAGCGATGTACGCTTTCATGGCGATAGCGATCGCGCCAACAAAGTTTACCAAGGAGTCAAGCCTCTGACTCCAGATGATGTTGCTGATGTCGTCTTTTTCTGCGTCACACGACTAAGCCATGTAAATATCAACGAAGTCGTCCTTATGCCAGTTGATCAGGCTAGCGCTACCCTGGTTAATAGGCGAAGTTAAAATTAAGCAATGTTAAGAAGATAAATTTGGTATGGCTTTATGCAAAACACTGCCAACGCTGAAAAAACTGGAGTTACAGCTCTCACGGCGATTAACATCGCAAAAGTTCTCACAATAAGCTGCTTGGTCGCTTTTGCTGTCGTCTTCGGCATTCAAGACTGGCGACAAGTCATTTATATGTGCCTGCACATCAGTTATTGTCTTTGGTGGCTAATTGAGCAATGGTTTTATCCCCAGCGGCGACAGATGTTCAATGACCCTGTGGGGGTTGGTCTATTTGTTTTCATACTATTATCCGTCGGGGTTTTTTACGCACTTCCAGGATACCTAGCATTTACTAATCCCGTTCCCCTATCAATGACCACAGCTGCTGTGGCATTATCACTTTACATTTTCGGCACTCTGATCAATGCTACCGCCGATATCCAAAAACTTACCGCCAAGCAGTATGGGGCAGGGCTAGTTAATGACAATATCTGGCGTTTATCCCGAAATATCAATTATTTTGGGGATTTGCTACGGTATCTGAGTTTTAGCGTCGTTGCTGGTTCACTCTGGGCTTATTTGCTGCCTGCATATATCTTAGTTTTTTACCTGCGGCTGATGTCTAACAAAGAACAGTCAATGTCTCAAAAATACTCAGAATATCCTGATTACAAGCAATCTAGCGCCCGTTTGATTCCGTTTATCTGGTGAAGTTTCAGCGAGGAGTCAGTAGGTAGAGTGGAGGGTATTTCCTCCACTCTTTTGCTATGCAGCTTCAAGAACACGCAATAAATCATTAACCATTGCATAAGGATGCTCAATAATAGAAGTATTACAAAAAACTGCTAACGTCAGTTTGCGTCCGTGAAAATTGGGTATATGCATTGCCCACAAATTATAGCCGGGACCATCTCCACCATGACCATACTTTTCACCATGCTTGGATTCTGGATCTGCCATAATTCCTAACCCATAACAAGGTTTTTTATACCAAGGCTCACGAGTACCAGTGGGTACAAGAGTGAGCATCTGCTCTAATTGTTTGGAAACCAATAGTTTACCTGAGAAAAAACCGTCAAAAAATTTCACAACTTCTTCAGGCGTAGAAGCAATGAGTCCTGTTGCACACCAGTCTGGATGATAAGGAGGAATGACATTCTCCATGATTTGTTCTGAATTTAAGTATCGACAATAACCAGGTGTCAGAACGCCTTTTGTGTCAACATCATGAGCAACATAAGTATTTTGTAAATCCAATACTGAAAACACGTTGTCTTCTAACGCTTGGGCAAAACTCTTACTGGTAGCAGCTTCAATCACCTCATACAGCAACATATACCCTGTGTTTGAATAACTCCATCCTTCTCCCGGTTCAAAATCGAGTTTTCCTGTACAGGTTAATTCAGCAACTTTATTATGTGTCCAAGGAACGGAAGGATTCTCACAAACAGTAGGCAAATAATCTTTTAAGCTGGTGTAACTCGGTACTCCACTGGTATGATTTAACAACCGACGCAAGGTGACAGTATCATCAAATGGCATTTGGGGTAACCATTTTGTCAGTGGATCATCTAAATTTAACAACCTATCCTGAGCTAAACGCAATAAGCAAACGGAAACAAAGGTTTTGTTGACATCCTCCCACCGCTGATTCGGAGTACCGAATACAGCGGGGGATTCCAGGAATCACTTCCCCGGTTTCCTCTTTCTATGAGTTGACTTGCTTGAAGGAGTCTCCTCTCCCAAGTATTGGTCAGTCTCTCCAGAGGCGTTAGTTCCGACGTGACCCGCCGTACGTAGTGCTTTTTCTAATATGTTTCGTGCAGCATTATGATCTCGATCTTGGGTATGTCCGCAGTGTGGGCAAGTATGCGTCCTAGTCGATAATGTCTTTTTCACTACTTTTCCACAGTTGGAGCAATTCTGGCTTGTGTAGTGAGGCGGAACTGCAACGGTTACCACTCCAAACACCTTTGCGAAATACTCAACCCAAGAACGAAACTGAGTCCATGCTGCATCAGATATCGATTTAGCAAGGTGTCTATTCCTTACCATATTCCGCACCTTCAAGTCCTCATACGCCACGAGGTCGTTAGACTTCACTACGCATCTTGCTGCTTTGCAAACAAAATCTTTACGCTGGCGACTTACCTTAAGATGTTTGCGAGCCAGTTTATTTCTAAACTTAGCTCTGTTTTTAGACCCTTTTTTAGTCTTAGACATGCGGCGAGAAAGTCGTTTTAATGACTTTTCGCTTTTACGAAGATGACGTGGATTTGCAACTGTGTTGCCATCACTATCGGTGTAGAAGTGATTCAACCCAACATCAATTCCGACAGTTTTGAGCGTCGGCGATCGTTTTTCTAGTCGTTCCTGGTCAACGCAAAATTGAACATAGTGCCCATCGGCACGCCGAACAACATGAATTCGTTTAATCTGTTTGAACTGGTAGAAATGCAAGTCACGGGTTCCCCACATCTTGAAAGTTCCCGCTTCAAATCCATCAGAAAAAGTAATATAGCGCCTGTCAACAGAAAGTTTCCAGCCACTGGTCTTGTACTCAACAGAGCCATGTGTTTGTTCTTTCTTAAAGCGCGGATAACCTTTCTTTCCTGAAACCTTCTTTTTACAGTTGTCGTAAAAACGAGATATTGCAGACCATGCCCTTTCCGCACTAGCCTGTCTTGCCATAGAGTTTAGTTTGTTTGCCCATTCAAACTCTTTAGCTAGAACAGCACAATAAGCCGAAAGCTCGTAGCGTCCAATATCACGATTATCCATCCAGTACCTGACGCAACTGTTGCGAACAAAGCGGGCAGTACGAATAGCTTCATCTAGTACAGTGCGGCGTAAGTTTAGATAGGGTTATACTGCCAAACGCTTCCCCTTAAAAGTCTATATTTACACCCTAACCGAATTTACGCCTTGGAGTACTAGCTTTTCATACTGCTCATTCTTCCCTTCCAGCTTTGCTTCAAGTACTAGCATTGTTACGTTAAACTTGTTGACGTAATTATAGCCCATTGACTTTTAAGATGTCCACGGAGAGTGACAAAAACAAAACTGTCCCCACTTCCGCGTTAACCGTTGGTCAACATAGATCGGGGGACGTTTCGTTTTAGTCCTGCGATCTATGTTGACGCCAAATCAAAGATTATGGCGCGAGCCTTCTCGCACAAAGAAGGTAAATGTAAAATGAGCGATTAACATCAAGAGGTTTGTTGGCATCAAGGTCTGAGAAACCACTACTTCCCAACCAGACTCCATGTTTCTCATCATTGATGGCGACATTCACACCCATACAGGCTGTGAAGTGAAGAGATTGGTTGAGTTGTGCTTGTAAAGTATTTTCTAAATTGATATGCATCTGATGAAGTAGTGCTTTTTGACTTTGAGCCAAATATCAAAATCATACAAATGTACTATAAAACGCACAGTAATTCAACACTCCTTGAATCATTGCAGTAGACAAAACACCAAGGATTTTTGGCAAATAGTGGTAAAACAAACTCATAACGAGTATGATTAAATAAGAAAGATAAAGTAAAGAACCCCACCAAGTATGCAAAGCCTTGTTATCGGTGCAGTTGCCAACTAGGTGCAGGACTTGCGATAGTTCTTAGTGCCTTACGATTTGACTGCCAATCAATGTGACACGACAATGCTGGAAGGCTATAAGTCAGAAACCTGACGCTATGCATATCGCAAGGAAGCACGCTGGGGTTCGGCGCAAAGGAGAAAAATATGAATCTTATTCGTTTTGAACATATCAACGTTTCTTGCAAAAATATTGAAACAACCAAGAAGTTTTATCAAATCCTATTTCCTGATTGGTATGTACGCGCCGAGGGGGTGTTTGAAGGTAGAAACTGGATGCATTTTGGAGATAATCAATTTTATCTGGCTCTTAATGATCGAAATAGCCAAGAGCGTGTACATACAGCCTATGAAAACATTGGCATAAACCACACTGGTTTTGTGATTAAAGACGGCGAAGCCATGAAAAAATTGCTCGATACCGAGAACATTGAATATTACACAATGACAGCGCCTGAAACAAAGCACAGAATTTATGTTAACGATCCAGATGGAAATGAGATTGAGTTAGTTGAATATAACCCTGAGTATGAATTGAAATAGTCATTAAGTAGCCATCATGTACAAAAGTATATGATGGCTACTGAGTGAATAAAGATGAATGAGAGTAATTAAGAAAAATAAGTGTAAGAGCAAGATATTCGTAACGTTATCAGCACCAATTTAATCGCCCCATTTCTACTAATGAAAAAAATCTTACCAGCGACAGGGTAAGAGCATCTGAATTAAGGTTGACACAAGGGATAAGAACAATATATTGTATTTTTAAGAAAACAAGAATTCAAAACTTAAATCATATAATCATTATCTATATAGCAATCCTAAATCATTTATAAACAATTCCTGTTCCCTGTTCCCTGTTAAGCGTTCCCTGCCCTCATGGGACAATTTACAATCTCATTTAGGACTGCTATAACAACCCGTTTACTTTTTTGTCGTTCGCGTAGCGTGCTGTAGGCAAGACTACGTTTGTAAGTCTGTTCACGATTGAGAGCATTGAGAGCAATGCGTCGTAGGAGAACCGCTAAATGGAAATTCCACTATGCCTGAGTTTAAACGCAGTCTGGCAGTTGTTATCGGTATCAATCACTATGTCAATGGCATCCCGGAACTGAAAACTGCTGTCAATGACGCTAACCAACTTGCCCTGATCTTAGAGGAAAAGTATCAATACCAAGTTTTACGATTGTTAGATACAGAAGCAACTAAAGACAAACTCACCAGTCTGTTTACAGCTTTTGAGGAGCAAACCCTTACTTTACCCGATGGCAGTAAAATCCACGTTGAACCTGATGATCGATTCCTGTTCTACTTTGCCGGACATGGCTTTGCCCAAGATGGATTAGATAATGCGGATGGACCAGCAGGTTTCCTCGTGCTTCAAGATGGGCAACAAGATGACAGCACTTGGCTACCCATGCAGCAACTGCACGATGCCTTAGTCAAACTGCCGTGCCGTCATATGTTGATTATCCTTGACTGCTGCTTTGCTGGTACTTTCCGGTGGGCAGGACGCAATAGACAAGTGGTGCGAGCGCACAAACTCTATCAGGAACGCTATGATCGCTTTATTGCTGGTTGCGCTCACCAGGTGATTACCTCAGCCGCCGATGACGAGAAAGCCGCAGATTACTTGTATGGTTTTGGGCACCGGGACGAGAATGAATGTCACTCTCCCTTTGCAGAACTTCTTTTTAAGGCATTCAGCGGAGAGGCAGATTTTACCAAGGATGGTGTGATCACTGCAACTGAACTCTACGTCTATTTGCGCGATAACATAACTAGCAAACAAACGCCGCAAATCTCTCTACTTAAGAGGCATGACAAAGGGGAGTACATTTTTCCCGTTCCTGGTTTTGACCGCAATCAATTAAAACCAGCCCCCAAACTAAATGAAAAAACTAACCCGTACAAGGGATTAGCGTCGTTTGAAGAAGAAGACAGCGACAAGTTCTTTGGTAGAACTGCCTTGATCCAAAAGCTACAAGAATTTGTCACGACGCATTCATTAACGGTTGTACTAGGCGCTTCCGGTGCGGGTAAGTCGAGTTTGGTCAAAGCCGGATTGATTCCTCAGTTAAAGAAAAGTCAGCAACAGTGGGGCATCCTCCCTCCCATCCGCCCTGGAGAGTTCCCCTTCAGGACTTTGAATAAAATGCTGCTTCAAGAAAACTTGCCAGTTGTTGATAAAGAAGCTGCCAAACCCGGAGTAAAAAGCGTGCTGGCAAAATTGGCGAATTGGAGTCAGCTTAATCCCAACTCCAAGCTGCTGCTGGTCATCGACCAGTGTGAGGAATTAGTCACTTTATGCCGCAATAACACTGAGCGAGAGAAGTTTCTGAGCGGCTTGGCAGAGGCCATCGGGGCAAGTCCCGAGCAGTTACGTCTGGTGCTAACACTGCGAAATGACTTTGAACCGCAATTAAGCGATACTGCTTTAAAGCCGTATTGGACATCAGCTCGGTTTCTCGTACCGGGGATGAAGCGGCAAGAATTGCGGCAAGCAATTGTGGAACCAGCTACTGCCAGAGTGATGTTTTTTGAGCCACCCACTTTGGTAGACCAGTTAATTGATGAGGTCATGCTGATGCCGGGAACGCTGCCGTTGCTGTCGTTTACCCTAAGTGAGCTTTACCTCAAGTATATTCAAAGTGTTAGGAAGGGGACAAGGAGCGATCGCGCGATCGCTCAAGCAGATTATGAAGAACTGGGTGGCGTTACGCGCAGCCTCACCCAAAAAGCTGACTTTGAATATGAGCAGTTACAAAAGCGCGATCAAGCTTATACACTTATTATTAAGCAGGTAATGCTGCGGATGGTGGCACTAGATGGCGGTGAGTTGGCTCGTAGAAAAGTACTCTTGTCTGAACTGGAGTATCCTCCAACCAAAAATGAGCGCGTGCAGGAGGTGATTCGACAATTTACCGACGCACGGCTGCTAGTCAAAGGTGAAGATAGCGAGGGAAACTGCTATGTTGAGCCTGCCCATGATGCCTTAGTACGGGGATGGCAAAAGCTGTTGGTTTGGAAACAACAAGAGCCGGAGACTTTAATTCTACAACGGCGGTTGACACCTGCGGCTATGGAATGGAACAGCAAGCAACCGCCAAAGTTTCACTGGACTCCCAATCCGCGTGATTGGTTGCAGCAGTTGTGGAAAAGAAAGCAACAGGCAAAGTTTCTTTGGCATGACAATCCACGTCTTAATTTCTTAAATCAGGTACTCAATTCAACTGACAACTGGTTCAATAAAGTAGAAACTGAGTTTGTGCAACGCAGCCTCCAACGCCAGCGCAACAACCGCCGCAAGATAACTGGACTGATGACGGCAGTGTTTGTTGTCGTGTTGGTATTCGCTGGCTTTGAGTGGTTTGAGTGGTATGGAAAGGAAGTGAGTCAGATTCAAACCTTAACTGAATCTTCAAAAGCACTCTTTGCCTCAGACCAAAAGTTAGATGCATTGATAGAAGCTTTAAAAGCAGGGAAAAAACTGAAAAAACCAATTGAAGGAGATAGTAATACTAGGCTTCAGCTTTTGAGTGCACTACAGCAGGCAGTTTACTGGGTTACAGAGCACAACCCCTTGGAAGGGCATAAGGATAAGGTCGGGAGCATAGCTTGGAGTCCTAATGGTAAAATGTTAGCCTCGGGCAGTTATGATGGTACCATCAAACTTTGGAATCAAGACGGCAAAGAACTTAAGACGCTCAATCATGGCTCTGCAGTTCTTAGCGTCGGCTTCAGCCCAGACGGCAAGATGCTAGCTTCGGCGGGTGGTGACGGAACCATCAAACTCTGGAGGACAGTAGACGGCAAGGAACTCAAGACGCTCACGGGGCATGGCGATGTGGTCAGGAGCGTTAACTTCAGCCCTAATGGTAAGATGCTAGCTTCCGGGAGTGATGACGGCACTATCCAACTTTGGAACTTTGAGAGTAAGGAACTGAGGACGCTCAAACATAGCTCTGCGGTTCTTTGCGTCAGCTTCAGCCCAGACGGCAAAATGCTAGCTTCGGCGGGTGGTGACGGCACGATCAAACTCTGGAGCACGGTGGATGGCAAGGAACTCAAGACGCTCACAGGGCATACCAATGAAGTCGAGAGCGTCAGCTTTAGCCCCGACGGCAAGATGCTAGCTTCGGGAAGTGCTGATAAAACCGTCAAACTCTGGAGGACGGCAGATGGTAAGGAACTCAAAACGTTCACGCAGCATAGCGATTCTGTCAGAAGCGTAGTTTGGAGTCCCGACGGGAAGATGCTGACTTCGGCGAGTATTGACAAAACTGTCATACTCTGGAGTCTTGAGGGCAAGATCCTCAGGACGATTAAAAATAGTAACTGGGTCGAAAGCGCAGCTTGGAGTCCCGACGGCAAGATGCTGGCTTGGGGAAGTCTTGACGGTACCATAACACTTTGGACGCTTGATGGCAAGGAACTCAAAACACTCACAGGGCATGGCGATGTGGTCAGGAGCGTCAACTTCAGTCCTAATGGCAAGATGCTGGCATCGGGAAGTGATGACACGACTGTCAAACTCTGGAATCTTGAGGGCAAGGAATCGAGGACGATTAAAGTGGATAGCGGTAAAGTCTATAGCGTCGCTTGGAGTCTCGACAGCAAGATGCTGGCTTCGGGAAGTGAGGACGGCGTCATCAAACTCTCGAATCCAGTGGATGGCAAGGAACTCTGGAAGCGCAAAGAGGATGATTCTGTCAAAAGTGTCAGCTTTAGCCCAGATGGCAAGCTGCTAGCTTGGACGAGTGGCAAGACCATCAAACTTTGGAGCAAAGATGGTAACGAAATCAGGACATTCAAAGGGCATAACAAGGAAATTTGGAGCGTCAGCTTCAGTCCTGACAGTAAGATGTTGGCTTCGGCAAGTAGGGGCCGCACCATCAAACTCTGGAACCTTGAGAGTAAAGAACTCATGAAACTTACAGGGCATAGCGGTGAAGTCAGGAGCGTCGCTTGGAGTCCGGATGGCAAGCTCTTGGTTTCGGGGAGTACTGATGGTACCATCAAACTCTGGAATCTGGAGAATCCCAAGGAACGCTGGACCCGTAATGTAGAGGGTGGCTGGATCTACAGCGTCAGTTTTAGCCCCGACGGCAAGCTGCTGGCTTCGGCAAGTGATAACGGCATCAAACTCTGGAACCTTGAAGGTGAGGAAGTGATGAGACTTACAGGGCATAGCAGTGCGGTTAGGAGTATAGCTTGGAGTCCTGACGGTAAATGGCTGGCTTCGGGGAGTAATGACACAACCGTGCTGGTGTGGAACTTAGAGCTATTGGATCTAGATATGGTATTGAAGCGCGGGTGCGCTTGGGTACGCGGTTATCTGAAGACCAACCCTAAAGTTACAGAGGAAGATCCTCATCTGTGCGATGACATCGAAACTTCCCGTTCACATAATTGACAAAAATACAAAAAAATGCGCTTTACCGAAAAAATAGTATTTTTGGCTTAGTACAGCGTTATCCTAGGAATATAGCTCGATAGTTACGCATGGTCAAAGTCATGAAAGTCTTAGGGCTAGTCTTATCTACCCTGTTTTTGCTGACGCCACCTGTTATGGCAGTTGAGTATCAGGGGAAAAATATTGATGGCACAAAGCTAGCAGCCAAAGCTTACTATCGTGCAACTGGTGGAGTTTACGACGTTCAGGTACGCTTTAAACAGAATCGAGCGACAATCTACTTTGATGGTGGATACGAAACTACTATACAGTTGTCGCAGAAGGTTATAACTGACCCGAGCAACATTTCTGGTTTTGGAAAACTCGGACACATTTTTCTGAATAGGGCATTCAGTATTGGCTTGATTCCTGACAATAGTTTAGTAGGCGACACTCAACCATCTTCGTCACCTCCTCTTGAAGGCTTTTGGAAAATTAGCTTAGATTCAAAGGATTTAAACAAGTTCATCAATTCAGGGCAGAGTGACAAGCGCTCTAATAAGCTGTCACGCATTTAACTTGCAATAACTGCTACATACACATGTGTGGCGATGATACTCAACTATTTCTATTGGGCGCTTTACCAACTGTGCTAAAGCTAGTGTTTCGATTTTAATTGGCTCCCCCAGACCTGAATCCTTACGAGCGGATACCAAGAAATCATCGACTATTCCATTCTTAAAGTGTTGATGCAACGGAGGTTGAGCCTGTTGGCAACAGTTCACTCGACGACATCAAAAGCGTTTCATTGAGAAGAAGTTGACAAAAAAAACAAAAATTGTCACAATATTTTCTATGTCAACACGATCAAAACAAGCGGCAGCGGAGCGCCGGGCTAGCATTTTGCAAGCGGCGCGCTGGTGTTTCCTCAATTTCGGCTACGGCAAAACATCGCTTGACGACATTGCGAAGCGGGCGAATATCTCGCGCACGCTTATCTATCGAATGTTCAAGGATAAGGAAGGCATTTTCATTGGTGTCTTCGAGGATTGGCTTGAGGCGCGTTATCCGACGGCTCAGCAAGCCGCTACTGGTGCGGGAAGCAAGTTCGAGCGCCTTTTCAAGGTGTGCGAGGTGATGCTGCTCGAACCGTGGGTCGAAATGGCGGGCGCGCCTATGGCGGCCGAGTTCTACGACGTGTGTGCGCGCCTCGATCCTGACGTCGAGGCGAGATATCAAAAGGTGATGCTAGAAAGCGTTCAAACGATCTTGGAGGACAAGGATTTGGCTGAATTGTTTCTACTCGCTATCGACGGTCTCCAAGGGGACATGCCAACGCCAGCGGCGCTTCAGCGCCGGGTGGAACTGCTAGTTCAACGCTTTGTTTAACCGATTGGCATCCATGAGAAATGAATGAACCACAACAAATCGCATAGAAGGACATCATGAAATACTATTTACTCGGAAAAAGCGGGCTGCGGGTTTCGGAACTCGCTCTCGGAACGATGACATTCGGAACGGATTGGGGATGGGGTGCCGCGCCCGATGAAGCGCGCAACATGCTGGATATGTATCTTGAGCGCGGTGGCAATTTCGTCGATACGGCCAGCGGCTATACGAACGGAAGCTCGGAGAAATTCTTGGGCGAGTTTCTCGGCGAACGGCGCGAGAGGATTGTTCTCTCTACCAAATACACTCAAAACACCCACAACGGCGATCCGAACGCAGGTGGTAACCACAGAAAGAACATGGTTCAATCGGTCGAGCAGAGCTTGTCCCGCATGAAGACCGATTACATCGACCTTCTCTACCTCCACACTTGGGATAACACAACGCCTGTGGAGGAAATCCTTCGTGGCATGGACGACCTGGTTCGCGCGGGCAAAGTCCTCTATGTCGGCATTTCCGATACGACCGCCTGGCAGATTTCACGGATGCAGACGATTGCTGACTTACGGGGATGGTCACCGCTGATCGCTCTCCAAAGCGAATACAGCCTTGTTGAGAGAACAACCGAACGAGAGCTAATTCCGATGGCGAAGGAAATGGGGCTTGGGCTGGTCGTCTGGTCGCCCCTCGCCAACGGTCTTTTAGCCGGAAAGTATTCCAGGGAGGAATTGAAGTCCAGCAGCGCCATTGAATCGGTGGCCGGAGGAGGAAGAAAAGCTTTGATTACCGGCTTAGGCGTGATCAATGAGCAGATTTTGAACACCGTGGACGAAGTTAAGAAGATCGCTAGTGAAATCAACAAGCCAGCCGCAGTTGTCGCTCTTGCGTGGCTGCGATCAAAGCCAGCCGTCACATCAATTTTGCTAGGCGCAAGCAAAAGCGCGCAGCTTAAAACCAATTTGGAGGTTTTGGACACAACGCTGTCAGATGAACACCTTCAAAGGCTTGACGCCGTGAGCGCGGTCGATATGGGTTTTCCTCATAGGGTTCTTGACCATCCGGCGGGGAGAGTAGGCATTTTTGGAGGAGTATCTGTCGAACGCCGCTAGATTCGAGTCAGGCCTTTGTGAAAGATGACGGAGAGTGATCCGGTTCAACCTGCAATTTTTTTGTTCAAAATCAATTGTTCACACACAAGGAACTTTAATATGCAAGCCAATCAACCATCAAGATCAACATCAAACTCTGCCCTCTTCGATGATACACTTCCCTGGTATGCCAAAATGCGCCGTGAAGCGCCCGTGTTCTACGATGCCGAGCAGCAAACTTGGTTCGTATTTCGCTATGAGAATGTCAAACAGGTGTTTGCCAACTGGCAGATGTTCTCGTCTAAAGTGCCGCAGCCACCAGAGCAAACTGATTTTACCCAAAGCCTCAACCTTGTCGATCCACCCAAGCACCGATCGCTCCGTACTCTAGTTGCTAAAGTCTTTACAGCCCGCCGAGTTGAAGCACTGGCACCACGCATGAGACTGATTGTCGATAAGTTGCTCGATCGCGTCCAAGATCAGGGTCAGATGGACTTCGTTCGTGACTTTGCTGTTCCCCTACCTGTGGTTGTGATTGCCGAGATTCTTGGTGTGCCAATCGAGCGTCACGCCGATTTCAAACACTGGTCGGATGGAGTCGTAAACAAGGATTTAACAGCATCTCGGGAACTTGGAGACTATTTCCGTGAATTGATTCAACAGCGGAGTGGCAAGCCTAGTAATGATTTAGTGAGTGATTTGATTGCGGCACACGAAGATGGTGAAACGCTCTCGGCTCAAGAGCTAGTCGATTTCTGCATTGTCTTGTTAGTGGCGGGTAACGAAACGACGACAAACATGCTGGCGAATGCGATCGTTTGCCTGCACGAGTCTCCATCCGCCTACAAGCGTCTGCAAAACGAACCTGCTTTGCTGCACTCAGCGATCGAGGAAGTGCTGCGCTACCGTTCACCCGTCCAAAGCATTTTTCGTTTCACGAAAGTGGATACTCAAGTTGGCGATCAAACCATTCCAGCCGGACAACTGGTGAACCTCTGCGTTGGATCGGCAAACCGGGATGAAACCAAGTTCGAGCGGGCAGATGAGTTTGTGATTGATCGCGATCCGAATGAACACGTCGCGTTTGGCAACGGCATTCACTTTTGCTTGGGTGCGCCCCTGGCTAGACTGGAAGCCGCGATCGGACTACGTGCCGTGTTAGAGCGGTTGCCAAATTTGCGCGTTGATCCAACTGCCACGCTGGAACGAGTTTCCCCCGTTTTTGATCTGCATGGGTTCAAATCTCTACCTGTATTGTTCTAGTCAAATGAGGACGTAAATCTCAGGATTCTCGTCGAAACGCTATTAGTAGGCGACACTCAACCATCTTTGTCACCTCTTGAAGGCTTTTGGAAAATTAGCTTAGATTCAAAGGATTTTAACAAGTTCATTCATTCAGGACAGAGTGACAAGCGCTTCTGGTAGAGTCGATGGGGACTACTATGTCCCGCTCACTACCAACAGCCAAAAGTGCCGCGAACAAAGGGAGCATCTCTTCAGCAAGTGGATATTGAAGCACCATGAGTTCTCAAAACGTCTATTTTCGCATGAAAATTGCATCAACGAATCACCGAAACAATACGCTAGTATCTGGATAATCTGAAGTTTTTGTTAGACAAAGGCGGATTCATGTTCCAAAAGATTGCTGCTCAGATTGCTTTTTCTGACTCATCTCCATATTTAGTTACAGTCTTAGGCGTTACTAGCATAGCGGTCATATTTGGCTGGCGCTGGTGGAAACAAAACAACACTTACAAATCTCTAAACTCGCTTCCCTCTCCTCCCAGACACTGGCTGTTAGGAAATGTCCCTCAAGTATTAGCAGCAGTAAAACAGAAGAAATACTTCCAATTATTGTTTGATTGGAGCCAGCAGCTAGGACTAATGTATGTTCTCTGGACTGGCAATCCAGTTCTGGTTTTGAGTAAGCCAAAAGTTATTGAAGACACTATTGTAAATGGGATGAGAGACGGTAGCCTAGTTAGATCCCAGAGAGCGAGCAAAGCTTGGAACGATATCAGTGGGCCGATTCTTCTCGGTCAAAACGGGACTGAGTGGCAGTGGCGACGCAAGGCTTGGAACCCCGAATTTAGTTCTAGCGGTCTGTTCAAATATGTTGAGATTATTAGCCAAGCTTGCGAACAAGTCATCGACACACTTAAAGAAACCGCTCCACCAAAAGAAGTTCAGGTAGATCCTCTGTTTGTAGAACTGACGATGAGGGTGATTTGCTGTTTAGTACTGGGGATTCCTGTAGATAAAAAGAGCACTAGTCATGAAGGACCACCCCTCGAAGTTCTCAAGGTATACGAGGCAATGTCTGTTGTAGGCTATCGCTTCCTACGGGTAGCTACTGGCGAGAAGAGATGGATGAAATATTTGCCAACTAAAAATTCACGAGATTATTGGGCAGCAAGGCGATTTTTAGAGGAGTTTATTACTCCCAGAGTAGACTTAGCTTTACAGATGAGAGAACAAAACAAAACCGAGCTACCACAGGTAAGTCCTTTGTTTCAAGAATCAATGTTAGTGAAAATAGCCGCCAAAGAACCGAAATACAATCGGGAATCACTCATAGCAGAAACTATAGAATTGTTAATAGCTGGTACTGACACCACAGCTCATACTTTATCCTTTGCCGTAGCAGAGTTAACCTTGAATCAAAGGGTTTTTCAGCAGGCACAGGCTGTCGTAGACCAAGCTTGCCAAAGTCGAGGTGGCATTAATACAGAAACCCTAAAAGAATTGGCTTACGTTCGCGCTATTATCAAGGAGACTTTGCGCCTTTATTCAGTTGCCTCCGGCTCGACTTCATTGGAAGCTCAACGTGACATTGTTATTGAAGGTAAGCTTATTCCTCGTGGTACGCATGTATTTTGGTCAATGCTTGCTGCTGGACGAGATCCATCGGTCTATCCTCAGAGTGAGGAATTTTTGCCGGAGCGTTGGTTAGACAAGAGTAAGGAAAGTAGTTTACTTCCAATGATAGACTTTGGCTCAGGTTATCATCGTTGCTTGGGAGAGCATCTGTCAATGCTAGAAGCAACGGTGATGCTGGCATTATTGTTGCGCTACTTCGACTGGGAGTTAGTTAACGGTCGTTCATCTGTGGAACATTTACAGCAGAACCTTTTGATTTATCCATCCGACAGAATGCCGGTGCGTTTTCGGTTGAGGAAGTAGGGGTCAAGCTTTCTATAAAGAAATACGGGAACCCCATCAATAGATTGAGATGCCACTGCCGTGCATGGTCTTCCGACAGCCTAGGACTTGCTGTTAACTTGACGCTGTCTCTGAACGAAATCAACTGCACCGCTGCGTAATTCATCGAGTGTTGGCATTTGGTTGGAGCGCATCAGTTCAAAAATAGCCGCTGTTTCGGTATCCTTATGGCTGGTTGCAACTGCCAATACTTGATTATTTTTCACATAGCAAGCAATAAATTCCTGTTTTTGCAGATCGCCATCCACAATCATCTCATCCCAACTTTCAGCATGTCCAACGTAGCGCAAGGGAAATTTGAATTGCATCGTCCAGAAAATAGGAAGTCCTTTAAATTTGACTGCTTTTCCTGCCATGTTATGAGCTGCAATCCGCCCTTGCTCTGCCGCAACTCGCCAATGTTCAACGCGAATTGGTTCTCCTGTACGCCAGTCGGGATAACGAGCAATATCACCTGCAGCGTAAATGCCCTCAGCCGCACGCAAGTATTCATCAACAACAACACTCTTATCTTTGGAATGCAAATTAACACCCTCAAGAAACTCTGTTGCTGGCTGTACGCCAATTCCCACAATAACTATATCGGCTGTTAAGCGATCGCCATTATCTAATATTACGGCTTCTACTTTGCTACTACCTTCAAATCGAACCGCTTTCCTACCCAATTTAAAGGAAACGCCATTCTCCTGATGAACCTGCTGAAATTGCTTGCCAATTTGCTCGCCCAAGATTTTCTCAAAAGGTACAGAATCGGGCGAAACAACGGTTACTTGTGAGCCTCGCTGACTCAGTCCCGCTGCCATTTCCATACCGATAAAACTCGAACCAATCACTACCACCTGTTTTTTTTGCTCGGTGAGTGCCAAAGCGCGATTGGTATCATCAAAACTACGTAATGTGAAAATGTTCTGCAAGTCTGCACCTGGAATATCGAGGCTTACTGGCTTTCCTCCTGTTGCTACCAGCAAGGCATCATAAGTCAACGAATCACCATCACTCAAGGTGATCGCACTCGTTGTCACCTGCTCAACTCGCTTATTAAACAGCACTTCAATTGCGTGTTCTTTGTAGAAATCTGGCGATCGCAACGGCATTTCCTCTGAGGATGTCTCACCAATTAAGTAGTCTTTACTAAGCTTGGTGCGATCATAGGGCAGCTTGTCTTCCTGAGTAATCATGACGATTCGCCCCTGATATCCAGCTACTCGCAAAGCTTCTGCAGCATGAGAACCAGCCGCCCCCGCTCCTAAAATAACAAATGTGCGTTTATCAACGTTGGGGTCGAATTGCGCCATTTCGGGCGATCGCAACCCTGTTGTTTTCTCTGGTACGCTGACAATGATGTTTTCACCTTCAATGCGTACCGTATAGCACGCTAAAGAATCCAAGCCAGGAGGTTCTGTTTGATCGCCACTCGTCACATCAAAACAGGCATTGTGCCAAGGGCAAACAACATAATGCCCACTCAACACCCCCTCTGCCAGTGGTGCTTTATAATGACTACAGTGTGCACCGACGGCATAAAACTTTCCATCCAATCGGCTCAGCAAAACTTCTGTCTCGCCGACACACACCTGTTGCATTTCACCATCTTTTAAGTCGTTAATATTCGCGACGACTGCTTCTACTTGTTTCATACCAAATTCTCAAATAACACTTAAGTAGCCATCATGAACTGCGTACATCACATAGAAAATACTTCTTGATCTGCTAAACGTTCCCTATTTTCAAGCTAGACGTAAATAAAGAAACATCAAGGTAGTAAGTCACAAAATGCACGCCAAAACTAGCTGTCTTTCACGTCCTAAAGATAATAGAAAAGATCGCTGACATCATATCCCGCAGGGTAGATGGCAAGCTAGTACAGCAGTGCACGAATCTCAATATTTTCACGACTTACGCAGGTGCCATAATGTCCGCCGCGACCGAAACGAAGTATAGGGAAGCAATCCCAGCATCTTCGAGATTACGTAGCTATCGCTCGTAATGACACAATTACGTTACTTCTGTGTAAATCCTAATCTTTATTTTTGACAAAAATGTTATAAGAGGAACATGTTGAACAACCGTAACAACTCCCAAGCTAACCAATCTGGTGTTCTCTACAGACACGGCGACGTTCTGATTCAACGATTTGCTGGCTTACCAGTTGGTGCTCAAAGGCGTATAGGTGCTACTCTGGCTCATGGTGAAGTCACAGGACACAGCCATCGCATTCAGCAATCTAATGCTGTTCAGTTGTGGGTACATGGTAGTAACCTTTTTCTAGAGGTTAAAGAACCAAGTGCCACATTGATTCATGAAGAACATCGGGCGATTGAATTACCCCAAGGGCTTTACCGCGTTTGGAGACAACGTGAATACCGCCCTGATGCTTACGTGGAGGTAACCGACTAATGCTCAAGATGATGTCGAATGGACGCGTGCCTAATAAACCAGTTAAGCAGCGCCCAAACGAAAGCAACGAGCCTGTATCGGCGGAACGTGCTCGAAAACTCATCGTTGAGCATCGCGCATGGGATGGTATGCGCGTTTTGGATCATCTGGATTTAAATGGGGCGTCTGCTCTTTACAATCTACCTGAAAATCTCAGTTGTGAAAGTTTAGATATTAGAGACTGTGTGAACCTGACTACCCTTCCCAAAGGTCTCCACGTCACTTATTGGATTGAGTTGGCTGGAAGTGGGATTACCAGTTTGCCTGCGGGGCATGGTTTCGTTTTGCGTTGGCGAGGCGTGCAGGTGAGCGATAGCATTGCCTTTGAATCGCAGTCCATAACGGGGCAGGATATCCTGAATGTAGAAAATGTTGAGTTGCGCCGCGTGCTCATTGAGCGTCTGGGATACGAAACATTTTTGCAGCAAGTGGGAGGGTTGGTTCGCGATCGCGATAAAGACGCTGGTGGAGAACGTCAACTTGTCTACATTCCTTTTGAGGATGACGAACCACTTATGGTCTTGAAAGTCACTTGCCCTTCCACAGGACACACTCATATCCTACGCGTTCCCCCTCACATGCGGAGTTGTCATCAAGCAGCTGCCTGGATTGCAGGCTTTGACAACCCAGATGAGTATCATCCTCTGATTGAGGCGTAAATTTGTAATTCGTATTTTGCACAGCTACTTAAGGGCGTGATCGCTCTGCTTTAGTCTAGTTCGCGGTGCGAAACTGACGAGACAATCACGAAACAGTACTATTAAATATA
>NZ_JCACKO010000070.1:0-24904 GCF_059505445.1 Brasilonema angustatum
GCATGCTGTCATTGCTCCTGATGCAATATTAAGACTAGAACAAAGCTTCTTTTCTTCAGTTCTTTGAGAAGAAAGATTATTTTCTTTTTTCTCTTTTTCAATAGTAACTATAATCAGACATGTTTAACGTAAATTTGATAACAAAATATCAAGTAATATCAAAAAAATATACATTTTTTTTGAAAAAAATGACAGACTTATCTATTTTTTTATATCGTTTTTAAGCTCACAATATTGATTGTCTTAGATGTAATATTCTAACTAAAAGTTTTAATGAGAAAGATTCTTGACGTTTTATATAACGATTATAAATCATTTTTGATAAACAAAACCTCCGACTTATTATATAAGTCGGAGGTTCTAGGTTTTTCAATTTTCGCAAATCAGATAGAATTGCTATTAAAGTCAATAATCTTAGTTAATCTTCTTCTTTACCAAAGATTGAAGACTGTCGTCAATCTTTGAATTTCTACTGTTTCTTAATTGCATCCAACTTTTTGAAGCATTAAATGGATACAAACAAGATGTAGACAGCCCTAGATCCAAAGTTCCATTATTCTTCATCATGGGAATATGCTAAGTTATTCTCTACCAGTTGGAGGGCTTTACGTAACATTGGTGGAGCATCACCGTTTAAACTTTGTACTAGCATATATAGAATATTGGGGATTGTATCATATTCTTGTGCTCTAATAGGAGTTACACCCTCCTTCATCAACTTGTTTCCTGCTGGTTTGCCAATAGCTTTAACATATACAATTCTGCAGTCAAGAACTGCTTTCATTTTTGGTGTAATCTTATCTTCATGAGGAGCTTCTTCTAAGTCCCCTTCAAAGGTTAAAGTCTCAATAAAATTAAATCCCTCTTTAGAGACTTCATACACATCAATATCTTTTGCCAACCCAAAGTGAGTGTTAATATGGGTTCCGTCGCTTGTCGTAAAGGCTACTTTCATTTATTGACTCCAGAAATTTGATAATTGTTGTTTGTACTTTGTCAAAAACTAGGGGTGTAAGGGTGTAAGGGTGTAAGGGAAAAAGAAATAATTGTTTATTAACTCCTTGTTTCCCTTGTCTGCAAGTCATTCCCCTATCCCCTTCTTCCCCTACACCCTCACACCCCTATCCTTTCAAGGGTTGGTCGATTTTTTCATTCCACCAAGGAGCAGGTTTTCTAACTTGTTCCCACACAGGACTATACAAGGCTTTATACAATTCCTGTGCCATTTTCAGCATCCCTGCATAACCAGCGTAAGCATGATGACGCTCATGATTAACATCTAAAAAAGGAATCTTTGCTTTTAGTGCTGTGTATTGATTGCTAGCCCCGCCAACCAACATATCAGCTTTTGTATCTTTCAGTATTTGTAGTAATACATTGGGGCTTCCCTTTGACAAAACCATGCCATCTTGACCAAGCAATTGCTTAATTTTGGCTTTCTCTTCTGGTGTACTCTTTCTGTCACTGGTAGCAACAACTTCCATTCCTAAGTCTCTGGCAGCTAAAATAATCGACCAACTTTTTACGCCACCACTATAAAGAACAATGCGCTTACCTTTTAACTGGGAACGGTAAGGAGTCAGGGCAATATCTAGCGCTGCGGTTTCTTCTGCAATCAACCATTCTGTACGTTCTTGAAGATAGCGTGAAGTGAAGTTATCCCCAAGAGATTCGCTTAATGTTGCTGCAATATTCCGTAAGCAACGATTTATGTTTTCCAGACCGTAGAAAGATTCTTCAATGTAAGGAATTCCATAACGTTCCTGCATTGTTTTTGCCATTCCTAGTGATACATTAGAGCAAATCACTACATTCAACTTGGCACGATGAGCATAGCAAATTTCTTGATAGCGAGCATCACCCGTCATTTTGGAGAGAACACGAATACCCAATCTATTGAACAGTGGCAAAACATTCCACATTTCACCAGCAACATTGTATTCACCAATGATATTGATATCGAATGGTGTAGTAACTTCTGGTTCTGCAGTTCCAACTACATGTTCCAATAAAGCTTTACCACCGATGCGGTTACCTACATTTTTACTACCAATAAATCCAGGTGCATTTATATAGACAACCGGAATACCAATTTTCTTTGCAGCTGCTTTACAGATACTATCCATATCATCACCAATCAAAGCGGTGACACAGGTAGCATAGACAAAAACAGCCGCAGGATTGTAACGTTGAGCGATATCGAGAATAGCTTGATGAAGCTTCTTTTCACCACCAAAAATGACATCATTCTCACTCAAGTCAGTGCTGAAGCCTATTTTGTATAAGTCAGAACCAGAGGAAAGGCTACCGCGATTTCCCCAGGGGTTGCGAGTGCAGGCAGCTGGACCATGTACTAAATGAGCAACATCAGTAATTGGTACAAGAGCAACCGTCGCCCCCTCAAAAGCGCAATTCCCTTGGGCTGCACCCGGTTGTGGTGGTTTTTTGCAAGGTTTCTTTTTCTTGCCCTCCAATTTATTCTGGTTATCTTCGCAGGCTGTTTCGTTGAGTAGTTTGTTGACTTTTACTTGAGTGTTTTTCATGTGTTTCCTTGCGTTGAATAGGATGAGGTGAAGAAAGAAGCAATGAGGAATAAGTAAAATACTTACAGCAAAATAGAGGCGTTCTACATTTTAGACTTCAGTGCTGTACTTCATTTACTTGTAATGTGCTATATTATTTATTTCGAGCTTGATTGACATCTTGTGCCAATTGCCAAAAAAATTCCTCCTTAGTGACGGTAATTTCGTTTTAGTGCAAACTAGAAATTGAATTATTTATAACTACTCAGTTCTTAACTGGTAGAAAAGGCTTTTCAATACTTTTATATATAGTTCTTGTTTATTTGCGCCATCTTCACTTAGTTCTCCAAAATTAAAGGTGAGTCAAACCCATATTTCGTCAAGATTTGTTGTCCATTTTGGGAAAGAATATACATAGCCAACATCGCTCCATAACTGCGGGCATGATTCATCAAAGTCATACCATAATTAGCTTTTACTGCCAGATGTTCTGGTAATTCCACTATTTGCATACTCGGGGAAGCTAAAACAGCTAACCTAGCATCAGTACGGTAGCTTAAAAAGATATCTACCTGTTGTGTCTCAGTGATGAAGTATGCAATTTCGTTCTTTCCCTTGGGAACAACAGGAGAATTACGCCCACCTACCAAGCGCAGTGCTTTCTGATTTAGTTCGTTAAAGCTACCTAGTTGTACTTTTTCAGCTTTACGAAATATCTCCTGTGCGTAGTCCCCAGAAGCATCTTCATTTGGTGTTGATGTTCCTAATCTGATTTCTGGATTTAACATCCAATCTAAAAGATTATTTGGCGTCACCTTGAAACTGGGTTTGACAATTGCACACATTTTATTCCTGATGAAATTCACTACAGGAATGGTTTTATTAGCTTTGATCAAAGCAGTCGGATTTTCCATATTAACGCTAAAAAATATATCGCTATGTTCCCCACTCAAAAGACGTTTTTGCAGCAAGGCAGAATGGTCAAATTCAATTTTTATAGAAATGTTGTGTTCTCTAGCAAAATCTTGTGCAATTTCTGAGATAGCACCTTTTAAAGTACCAGACGCGTATAGGGTAACTGAAGTCTGATAATCTTGATTCCAAAGGATTTGTTGTTTTTCATTGAACTGTATCGATATTCCCATAAATACACCTCTTTTTAATATTAAATGGCATCGCATTAGACTATTTACTACGATTCAATAAACGCATTTTTGTGTTGTAAATAAAAAGGCGATGCCATTAATCACTCCGTTGTAGCTACTGTCGTCCTTCTGCATTTTTAGTGTGAAGAGGAAAGATAGGGGAGTGGATGGTAAAAGGAGTAACCAGATGGGAGAGCCAGAAGGTATTCTATAGCGTATTTACCCCACATCCCCCTATCGGCAGAAAACCTGTCAAATAGCAATTTTCAACTCTTGGGAAAACACACTGTCGATCAGTTTTTTCTCTGAGTGTGAGAATTAGAGGAAATGGGAAAGGGAAAATTCCCTTCCCCCCAGTTAGATACACTTAACCCAACAGAGTTAGATGCACCTCATCCAGCAAGCTTTTATATGTCGATCAGTTTTTCTCTGAGTGTGAGAATTAGAGGAAATAGGAAAGGGAAAATTCCCTTCCCCCCAGTTGGATACACCTAACCCAACAGAGTTAGATGCACCTCATCCAGCAAACTTTTATATTCAGTGAGAAGTCACAAAACTAATTGTTTCATCAAGCTAAACAAAACTTTCCAATGTTCAGATGAAATAAATTGCAGTAGTTGAAGTTACCTAAGATGTTGCGATTGTCCAAGACCACAGACGAATTGTAAAAAGGTAAAACTTTTTTCTTCATCAAGAACTATGATCTATCGAATTCCCCAACAATAGATTTACACAAAATCGTAACTAAACTTAATAGCACCTTCCATAAAAGCAACAAAGCCTTCTAATTGTTTCCGTTTCCGTAGGAAGACCAGAAGAATGCTTTCGCTTTTTTTATCCCCTTGCTGCAAGCTTAGCATACATCTTGCAAAAGTATTTGCTTTTTTTCATTTTTTTTGCGGCGACGATATCATCTACCTAGCAAAAATACTTACTAAAGCTGGATTATCTGGCAAGCATAGTGCACATAATGCTAAAATAATTGCGTTAGCACAGATACTTTGCCTGCATATGTCTTATAATTACGCTCTGGCTTGTTGGACACGAGCTTCTTATCCTACGAACGCCTACTCTACTTTTCAAAAAGCCCCTATCCTAAAGAAGCGCCTGACAGCGTTATATAAAAAAAGTATAGATTATTACTGAAAAACTAGTAACTCTAACTCCAATCAACTTAAAAAAAAGACGCTGATACTCACTATACAGAAATCACTAGTTCCAAAAAACCTCTGAAAATTAAGTAAGTCGGTGCAAAAAAAATCAAACTGTGTAAAGAAAAGTAAATAAGGCTCAAACTCTTTCTCTCCCTACTCCCTGCTCCCTGCTCCCTGCTTTATTCCAACAAGAATTATTTACGCCGACCTACTTAGCTCCCATAATATTCTTCAAGGTGTAGTCACACAAGTTATTCGCACAGAAATAAGTACTCAGGTAACTTTAAAGGTTGTTCAGGATGTAGAGTTAACTTCGATTATTGCTACTGCCTCAGCAGAGCAATTGGAGTTATACGAGGGAACAGAAGCTTATGCGGTGATTAATCCTTTCTTATTTCTTTAGGTATTAAATAATATTTAAACCTCGTTTTTCCGTTCTTTTTCAATATCAACCAACAAAAAGTTCAATAAAAAAGCAAAAATTAGACAAGTATTTTAGCAATTAGTATACTATTCTTGCTACAAATGAATCAAAAAATTGCAAGTATTTCTGCTAAATGTATGCTATACTTGCGGTAGGATAATTGAAATTGTAAAAGCATTCTTCTGGTCTTCCAACACAAAGTAGCATACACCAGAAGACCTTGCTATTGCCTCGGTAGATAAAGTTTGTCTGCTGCGGCTTTTTGTAACGGAGAGATACAGCCTCATGAAGCAGGACGGCAGTCTTTGCAACAATCTGAAGTCAATTAGAACTCGCTTGGGCATGAGTCAGCAAGATCTGGCTAATATAGCTGGCGTGACTCGTCAGACTATTAGTGGTGTGGAATCGGGACAATATGCTCCTTCAGTTGCTGTGTCACTGCGTTTAGCCAAAGCGCTTGGCTGCCAAGTCGAGAACTTATTTTGGTTCGAGGAAGATTTGCCTGAAGTTGAGGCAGTTCTGACTAAACCAGTCAAGAGTGGACAGCAATTGCGAGTTAGTCTAGCACGAGTTGGGGGTCAATGGATAGCTTATCCCCTGGTTGGAAACGATGCTTTTCGCATCGAAATGATTCCAGCGGATGGTGAGGCAGTTGCGGTTCGCCATCTTGTTGCTCCTTCTCCGGGGACTGCGTTCAGCGAAGCTGTGCCCAAGGCTCAGGCATACCCGAAGGGATCTCCCGTCAAAAGCAAACAGCCTCGCCCTCCGGGTGAGGCAGAAAGTAAAACAGGTATAAATAAAGTCCAAGTCAGGCTTTTAGATGACATGGACAAACTACACAATACAGTCGTGATAGCTGGTTGTACACCTGTGATTTCCCTGTGGGCGAAAGCCACCGAACGTTGGCATCCCCAGTTGCGAGTTCATTACAATTTTGCTAACAGCATGGCAGCATTGCGTAGTCTAGAGCGAGGTGAAGTACATATCGCAGGGATGCATCTGTATGATCCACAGACTGGGGAATATAACATTCCCTTTGTGCGGGAAGCTTTAGCAGGTAAGAATGCTGTCTTGATTACCATCGGGGTTTGGGAAGAGGGACTACTAGTTGCACCGGGCAACCCAATGGGAATTGAAACAGTTCTTGACTTGGTGGATTTAGGAGCAACCATTGTTAACCGTGAACCAGGTTCTGGCAGTCGGATGCTTTTAGAACAAAAACTCCAAGACAAACAAGTGCCATTCCACACTCTCAAAGGATTTGACCATATCGTCCATAGCCATAAAGATGTTGCTTTATCTATAGTCTCAGGAATTGCTGATGCAGGTGTAAGTACAGCATCTATAGCTACTGTCTTTGGGTTGGGATTTGTTCCTCTGCATCGTGCGCGATACGACTTGGTGATTCTCAAAAAATACTTGGAAGAAGCACCAGTACAGCAGTTACTTAGTACTTTGGGACATCGGCTAGTCCAATCGCAATTAGAGGTTCTGGGTGGCTATGACATCAGCAAAATTGGAGAAGTTGTAGCGAATATTTAGGGTGTGGCTCAAGTGCTATTATGCTTATGCCCTTGGTGCTGGAGGCTAAAAGCCAATCACTTGTATATGTGAATCAAAAAGTTTTTCTCCAAGGAGGCGATAAGCCAGAGGCTTATCGCTCCTTCAAGAAAAACTTTTCAATTTAGTGATATTTCTAGTTATAGTAAAATAGACCAATCGGTCTTAAAAACAAAAAATGTCTAAAGGCGAAGAAACAAAAGAGAAAATTCTCCAACAAGCAGCCGAATTGTTTAATCAACAGGGGTATGCTGGCTCGTCTATTTCAGACATTATGCGTGTCACAGGATTACAAAAGGGAGGAATATACAACCACTTCAAAAGTAAAGATGAGCTAGCACTACAGGCATTTGATTTTGCGATCGCCCAACTCAGACAACATTATTTAGCCGCAGTCGGAACAAAACGTCATGCAGTTGATCGCCTGCAAGCTATCTTTGATGTATTTCGCAGCAATATAGATCACCCAATCATAAAGGGAGGGTGTCCGCTGCTGAATACTGCTGTTGAAAGTGACGATGCTCATCCTGCTTTGCGCAAACGCACTCAACAGGCGATGAACTCTTGGCGTCAGCTGTTTTATCGAATTATCCAAAAAGGAATAGAAAAAGGTGAAATTCGCTCAACAGTTGACGCTGATCAAGTGATCACCATTATTATTTCCACACTTGAGGGGGCTGCAATGATGAGCAAGCTCTATGGTGACTCAATTCATCTTGAACGAGCAATCAATCATTTGACGAATTACATCGATAGCCAATTGCGCATTTCAAGCAAGTAAACTTGCTTGAATTTCCTTGACTTCAAAAAAGACCGCTCAGTCTGGAAAAATCAAGAGAAATCATAGCCTAACAATTCGTGCTAGGTAGAAAATGGGAGATAGCTTATGTATACTGGCAACACCTGAGCCATTTACCTATCAACATTAAACCAAAAGAGTTTTCTATGAAAAAAGACTCAGCTTACTTGCTCGCCAAAAAGCAAAATCATCAGAAAATAGTAGCACTCACAGCGTATGACTATCCTACTGCGCTGCTGCAAGATAGAGCTGGAGTAGATGTCATTTTTGTTGGTGACAGTGTAGGAACTAACATTTTAGGTTATGACAGTGAGCAGGAAGTCACGATGGATGACATTGTCCATCATCTCAAAGCTGTTCGACGAGGAGCATCGCAGGCATATATTCTTGCTGATTTGCCTTATGCTTCTTATGAAACTCCAAAGCAAGCTTTAGATAATGCCAGAAAACTTTTAGCAAATGGAGCCGATATCATTAAGTTAGAAGGTGTTCGAGAAGAAATTGTCAAGCATCTAATTGAGCATGATATAAATGTATGTGGTCATCTTGGCTTACTTCCACAAACTCAACAACAGAAGAAAGTACAAGGAAAAAGCTTTGAACAAGCTAAAGAATTAATTGAAGGTGCGCTAACCCTAGAAAGAATTGGGATATCTGTACTCTTACTTGAACTTATTCCTGAAGAGCTAGGTCAGATTATTACAGAAAAGCTTAATATACCTACGATTGGCATTGGTTCAGGTCGATTTACTGATGGGCAAGTTCTCATTGTTAACGACATTTTAGGAATCACACCTCGTAAACTTAAACTAGCAACAAAGTATCAAGATTACCAAACTCTAACTCTTCAAGCAATAGAACAGTACAAACAAGAAGTTGAGCAAAAGATATTTCCATTAGAGGAAAATGTTCAACACATGGTGCAAGAAGAATTACAAAATCTCATTCAATGGGTAAAGCAAAGTTTATGAACACATAAAAAAACCAAAGTAGCCAGTAACTCATCCAAAATCTCAAATTTAACATCAACAATATGTTGTCTAATTCCCTGACTGGTAATAAAAAACCCTTTCGTCTGATTACAATTCCTGTCAGTCATTTTTGTGAAAAAGTAAGATGGGCACTTACAAAACTGAAAGTTCTTTACATTGAAGAACCTCATATGCCACTATTTCATCTATTAGCAACTGGTCGAGTTGGTGGAAAATCAACTCCTGTTCTTATCACTGAAGCTGGTACTTTCACTGATTCAACTGATATCTTACGTTACCTAGACAAAGTTGCCCCTGATCACGCCAAGTTATACCCTACTCACCCTGACTCACGCCGACAAGTAGAACAACTAGAAGATTTATTTGACGAGCAACTTGGATCTGCTACACGCCGTTGGAGTTATTTTTACACCATGAATAACTCCAAGTTGATGCAACGTACATGGTGTAATGGTGTGCCTTTTGTTGAAGCGGTATTATTTCCAGTCATTTTTCCTATTGTCCGCTCAATTATTCGGCAGAAACTAAACATAACTCAAGAGTCTGATGCACAAGATGACGAACAAATCAAGAGCATTTTTAAGCAAGTGAGCGAATTATTGGCAGATGGACGTACTTATTTAGTTGGAAACAGCTTTTCTGCTGCTGATCTCACCTTTGCGGCGCTTGCTGCTCCCGTTGTTAGACCGCCAGAACATCCAATGAGTTCTGCTAGCTTGGAGGAATTGCCATCCAAAATGGTATCTGAGATTAAGAAATTCCGCGAAACCCCAGCAGGAGCTTTTGCACTGCGTCTTTATCAGGATAGAAATCGTTAAACATGGGAATGAAAAGCTATCTCAAAACTCTTTTGTAGAAAGAAACGGAAAAATATTTGGTAGTGATGCATGGTAATGATCAAATAAGAAAGTATCGTTCAATACACGAGCTATGTGCTGCCCTAAATGCAACTCAAAAAACATAGTCAAAATATGCACTACTACCCCCATTTTTTCTAAACAAAATGTGCATCTCTAGGATTGAATGCCAGTTCAATCATTTCATGGCGAGAGACATTGCCGGATATATGACTATGAGGCACTCTGGCAATTAAAGTTAGTTCTTCCCCTACCTTAACCCAAATAGTATAAGTCCCTATACCACGTAGAATCCGTTCCACCCATCCTTCAATAGTGACTACTCCTGGCGGGTGTAGAACTGAAGAACTTGTATCATTAAGATAGAAAGCATCACCAGACAGACAACAGGCAGTGATTGGCGTTCTCACTTCACCAGGATATAAAAACTCTATACTATTTGCGAGCTTGATCAAATAACCACGGCTGCCCCGTTCTACCCGACACGGAATAATATTATCCATTCCTACTAGTCTTGCGAGCTGCTCGTTAGCAGGTCGGCGTATGAGCATTTCCAATTTATCATCCTGTATAATACAGCCGTCAGATAATGCGATCGCCCTCTCAGCAAAATGTAGGATGTCGGTAAAGTTATGACTGACTAATATGACTGCTGATCCCCTCGCTTGTGCCCATTGTCTAATTTTCTCGATGATCTCGGCACGTATTCCCACATCTAAAGAGGCAGAAGGTTCATCCAAAAGCAGCAATTCTGAATCAGCAACTAAGCCGCAGGCAATACAAACCCGTTTAGCTTCACCACCGGAGAGGGAACGGGCTGACCGATTTGCCAGATGTTCACAGCCAAAAGTGGCGAGTGTTGTATGTACCTTTTGCTTAATCTTGTTTGCTGGTATGCCTCGAAACTCTAAGACTTTGGCAACATTATTAAATACAGTATCATTCAGCAGTAATGTTTCCTGAAAGACTAGAGCAGAACGGCGACGCAACAGTGTTTTATTGGCATGAGAAACATCGTGTCCAAATAATTGCATTTCACCACGGTAAGGCTGCAACAGATTGATCGTCCTTAACAGGGTGCTTTTGCCTGCGCCATTGGGGCCAACCACAGCGACAAGTTCCCCTGGGCGAACGACAAAATTGTCAATTGATAGAATATTTTTACGTGTATTGCTATCGACCCTCACCTGGTGGATATTCAGGACATACTCGTTGATCATCCTAAAATTTTCCTGTTGTACCACAGGATAGGATTCTAGGTTGACAAACGACTTCAACCGAGTCATTATATTCATAACATTTTCTTATCATATTGCAAGAAAGTCAGCGATAGTATAATGCCGTACGTGATGATGAGTAGAATGTATGCGATCGCCATAGCGATATCGTAATTCCCTTTCTCCACTTCCGTGACGATCGCCGTGGTCAGAACTCTTGTCTGCCCTTTGATATTGCCGCCCACCATCATCGATGCCCCGACTTCGGAGATGACGCGACCAAAACCAGCTATTATCGCAGCTATTAACCCTAACCGTGCTTCCTTAATCAGCAACCAATTAGCTTGCCACGGTGTCGCGCCCATTGATAGCAGTCGCCAGCGTAGTTTCGGATTAATACTAAGAATTGCCGCAAAACTGAAGCCAGCTACAATTGGCAAAGCAATGATTGCTTGAGCTAGGATCATAGCCGTGGGCGTATACATCAAGTCAAGATTTCCTAATGGACCAGACCGCCACAAAAACAGACTGACGACTAAACCCACTACAACTGGCGGTAATCCCATACCAAAGTTAATCAAACTAGTCAAGCTCTGCTTACCAACAAAATCTACTAAAGCGAGCCACAATCCCAACGGTAAACCAAGGAACACGCTAATGGCTGTAGCTGTTCCAGATACGAACAATGTCATCGTCATCACTTGGTAAACGTCGCTATTGCCACTAGTTAATAGCTCAAAAGCTTTTATAGTTCCTTCGATGATTGTATCCACAAATACAAATATGTTAAGAAATTGGAAAAGAATGCTGAAATATGCAGTGAAGCAACCCTTGATGATCTGATACTCAAGTTTTTCTAATGGCCGTAATCTTTCTCCGTTTTTCCGGCATCAACAAAAAATAGCGGTTGTCCGAACTCTTTTCTCCCGTGAACTGCGATCAGTTTCTGTCCTTCAGGAGATAAGACGAAATCAATAAACGCTTTAGCACCTGCACTATTCACCCTGGAGAATTTCTGGGGATTCACTTCCATCACATGGTACAGATTCAACAGTTTTTTGTCTCCTTCCACCAGTATTGGCAAAGATCGGTTTTTCTTCTGGGCTATATATGTTGCCCGATCCACTAAGGTATATCCCAGTTTTTGATTAGCGACTTGCAAAGTTTGCGCCATTCCTGCACCTGTTTGCTGATACCAAGCGCCAGATGGTGTGACATTTGCCTGTTGCCAGAAATCTTTCTCCAGCTTATTGGTACCTGAATCATCACCCCGCGATACAAATAATGCTTGATTTTTAGCAATCAGGGAGAATGCTTCTACAGCACTCTTTTTCCCTCGGATCTTTGCCTTGTCAGCATCTGGTCCGACAATAACAAAATCATTGTGCATTACCAAATGGCGATTCATCACTGCACCATCCTCCAAAGCTTTGCGTTCGGCTTTAGGTGAATTGACGAATAGGGCGTCAACTTCACCTTTCTCAGCCAAAGCTATAGCTCGTCCAGTACCGACTGCAACCTTTTTCAGCGTATATCCTGTTTTCTTTTCAATCGCTGGAACTAAATCATCTAGCAAACCACTATCCTCAATACTGGTTGTCATTGCCACTATGAGATTCTTATTCGTCGGGGACTGTGCAGTAACTGGCTCTTGCGTTAGAATATCACCAACTCCAGCACCAAGAATAGCCAAGCAACACGCCAAAAATGCAATGAGAATTCTCCGAATCATGTTCTTTAAGACCTACGCATTGATAAAAAATAGTTGACTATGCACCGCACCTGGAATTAGGTACGAATAATCTTCCGAATCATTTGTCTGGTAGATGCAACTTTTAACACAACCTTGCAAAAGTGAGATTTTACAAGGTTGTGTTAAGAGTTTCCGATTTCTGCAAGAAGTCTAATGTTGTACGTTCACCCTTGGGGAACTAAACTTAGGAGTTCTTCAACAGTGAGACTACGTTTGGTTTGTGTTGACTTATGCCGTACAGCATCCAGCACTGATTGAATTTCTATACCACTGAGGTTGATTCCATGTTGTTGCAGTACACTCACCAGCAGATGCCGACCGGAATGTTTCCCTACAACCAAGCGACGTTCCCAACCAACATCCTCCGGCGCGAACGGTTCGTAAGTAACTGGATTTTGTAGTACACCATGAGCATGAATACCTGATTCGTGTGCGAAGGTATTTTCACCCACTATTGCCTTCCAGGGAGGAACCGGAGAGTTGGTAGCTTTAGCAACTAACCGTGACAGTTCCAGCAGGCGTTTTGTATCAATACCTGTTTCGATGCCATAGATGCATTTGAGTCCCATCACGATTTCCTCTAGCGCTGCATTGCCTGCCCGTTCACCCATTCCGTTTACCGTGGTGTTGACTGATAGCGCTCCTGCTTTTATACCAGCCAGCGTGTTCGCAGTTGCTAAACCAAAATCATTGTGCATATGCATTTCAACTGGAATCGATAAATGAGAGACAAGCTGGCGAACTTTATTGTAAGTGCCGACGGGATCCAGAATTCCTACAGTATCACAAAAGCGAAACCGAAAGGCTCCCCACTCTTGAGCAGAAAGTGCCACATCCAGTAGAAAAGACTCATCAGCTCTTGTGGAATCTTCTCCACCAACAGATACAGATAAACCGCGATCGCACGCAAAATTTATTGCATCCCGCAGGCGTTCCCACATGACCTGCTTTTGACCTCCAAATTTGGCGGTAATCTGAATCTCTGAGACGGGAACGGAAACATGCACTCGCTGCAAACCACAATTGATTGATGCCTGAATATCAGACAAGTTAGCACGGTTCCAACCAAGTAACTTGGTGTTTAATCCCAGATTAACAATGGTGCGGATCGACTCTGCTTCTTCTTGCCCCATTGCTGGAATGCCAACTTCCACTTCCGGAACTCCAATTGCGTCAAGAAGAGTGGCGATCGCAATTTTTTCCTCTACGTTAAAAGCTATACCTGCAGCTTGTTCGCCATCTCGCAAAGTTGTATCGTTAATCGTAATGGTATGGTTGTTCATAGTGAAGTTATGATTCATGACTCTAAATATTTGCTACAACTTGCCCAATATTGCTGATGTCATAGCCGCCGAGAACCTCTAGTTGCGATCGGACTAGCCGATGTCCCAAGATATTGAGAAACTGCTGTACTGGTGCTTCTTCCAAGTATTCCTTGAGAATCACCAAGTCGTACCGCGATTGATGCAGGGGGATAAATCCCAAGCCAAAGGCAGTAGCAATAGATGCTGTAGAGATACCTGCATCAGCAATTCCTGAGACTATAGATAAAGCAACATCTTGATGATTGTGGACGACATGCTCAAAGGATTTGACCATGTGCAATGGGACTCGTTGATCTTGCAGTTTTCGTTCTAAAAGCATCCGACTGCCAGAACCCGCTTCATGGGTGACGATAGTTGCTCCAAATTCTACCAAATCGGTAACTGTTTTGATTTCCATTGGGTTTCCTGGTAAGACCAAAAGTCCTTCTTCCCAAACTCCAAGGGTAATCAAGACGGCACTCTTACCTCTTAAGGCTTCCCGCGCAAAGGAAATGTTATGTTCGCCTGTTTGGGGATCATATAAGTGCATACCTGCAATGTGAACTTCACCTCGGCACAGACTACGCAATGCTGCCATGCTGTGGGCGAAATGATAATGAACTCGCAGTTGCGGATGCCAACGTTCAGTTGCTCTTGCCAAGAGGGAAAGCACAGGCGTACAACCAGCAATCACGACTGTATTGTGCAATTTGTCGATATCATCAAGAAGCCTAACTAGGACTTTATTTGTACCTGTCTGGCTCTGTGTTTCATTCTCCAACTTTCCTTCGGAGAATGGTGGTTTACTTATTATGCCGGGAAGCCTCTCCACCCTTACGGGTTCGCCAGTCACCTGCGGAGGGAAAACGCCAGGTGCTACAACGGGGGGAACCCCCGCAACGCACTGGCTCCCCTCCCGCAGTGCTGGACTCACTGCAACAACCTCACCATCCGCCGGAACCATATCGATGCGAAAAGCATCGTTTCCAACAAGGGGATAAGCTATCAATTGATCCCCAACCCGCGCTAGGCTAACTCGCGATTGCTGTTCATTACAGGCTGGTTTAGTAAGAATTGCCTCAACTTTGGGTAATTCCTCCTCTATCCAGAATAACTCCTCGATTTGGCAGCCAAGCGCCTTGGCTAAACGCAGGCAAATGGTAACAGAAGGAGCATATTGTCCTGATTCTATACCACCAATACTCTGACGAGTCACGCCAGCTATATTAGCTAGATCTTGCTGACTCAAGCCCAGCCGATTCCTTATTGACTTCAGGTTGTTGCAAATGTTCATGTCTAGCTTCATCAGGCTGTATTTCTGGGTACAAAAAGCCGCAGCGAACAAGCTTAATATGCTTAGGTAATAGTAAGGTCTTAGGCGTGTGTGCTCTTTCTGCCGGAAGACCTGTTAATAGTTTTGTAATTTTGTATACATATTTATTGCCAAAAGACTTGCTAGATTCTTGCTTATATGGCAAGTAACTTAGACTTTTGTTAATTTTTTACTGTTTTTTTATTCCCCCCTCATAGCAAGAATAGCATACATAACGCAAAAATAATTGCCTCAACAAAGTTTTTCCTGCCTATATTTTTTGTCAATAGTGTATTTAGAACTACAGAAAATTTCCGGCTTCTATAAAATGAATAAAAGATTTTAAGCCTACCCTTGTTTTGTCAGGATAGTGCTTGAGCTTAATTGCGATGGGCAAAGCCCCGGCGTAGGCATTTTAGGGACTTTTGAGGTTTTTTATCTAGTGCGGGCGATACGTTAAAAAAGCCTTGTGGGAAACCTTGAAGGAATTTTTAGAAATTATTGTTTTTGCCAAGCATAAGAGAAAAGGGAGCTTAGATATCAATTCACCCTCGTAAATTGGCGAAGGTATTGTAAGGGGAGCCAGTTTTTATTGGTGCAAGATATAACGAAATAAATCATCAATAACTCGATTAGCTGATATGTAGCTACCTGTGAGCCAATAATAATCATCAACTATATAAACTTTACCCTGCCTGACAACATTAAGCTTTGACCACAGAGGTTCTGCCATGAGTTTATTGACAGCTATCTTTGACTGTGCAGGGTCTTTGAAGCCGTAGCGCACTAAAAATAGGATATCACCATCTATCTGGGTGAGAACTTCTGGAGAGATATTGTAGCCAACGGGGTTGCCCGCTTTCTTTTGAGTTGCTTTAGCATCCAGATTTTCCGAAGGAGGACGGATGAGACCAGCATCCTCTAAAATTACTCCAGAGAATGCACCCTTGGTTAACGGGTTAATCGTCTGTGGGATGAGGCGCACGACGGAAACTACAGTTTTTTTGAGTCGAGATCCTATCTTTTGTTTAAACTTGGTTAAGCGCGCGTTATAGTTATCCATTAAACGTTTTGCTGTCTCGGTTTTCCCTAAAGCTTTTGCTGCTGGCATAAACGGTTTTTTCCAGTCTCCATTGCTTTGCACCTTCAGGAGAACGGTGGGTGCAATGTGAGACCATAAACTGTAAGTATCCCGGTTCCGCGTCGTGCCCAAGATCAAGTCCGGCTTGAGAGTTATAACCTTCTCCATGTTCGGTGGTGTCAGAACCGCGCCAATGTCTTCAACGCCTCGGTGCTTATGATCTAACCCTAGCCCTTGGAGAGTTTTAGTTGGATCTGGAGCACCTACGAGATTGACTCCCAGAGCTAAAGGTATTTCCACAAGCCACGGATCTATGACGACGACTCGTTGAGGATGGACGGGGACTAGAGTCTGACCCATTGCGTGTTTGACTACATGGACGGGCGGTGATGTTTGAGTTGAAGGAACGACGGCTAGATCGCGGTTTGGTAATTGACGACCAAAGGAGCTGCAAGCAGAAACCACTAGAAGCGTGAGTAGCACAACGAAGTAGAACTTACGCATATTATTGATAAAGTGAAGAAGATAGAGGTTATGGTAGGGCGATCGCCGTCGCCTATTGGCCGTGCAAGAGGTTGTGTTGGAAAAACTTGCAAAGGACGAAAAATAGTATAAATTATAACTAGTTATGCAGCTACTATCAAATTGTTTTGACTTCTAAAGACAAACTCTACCTCAAGACCCCATGTGATCATTTCCTTCCTAAAGGTAAACACAAAGGTGTTCCCACTATTGGGTCTGGTACAATTCGACAAGCTAATCCAAACACCTCCTGCACCATTTCTTCTGTCATGATATCTGCTGGAGTTCCATGAGCCATAATAGCGCCATCACGTAAAGCTACTAGCTGATGAGCATAACGACACGCCTGATTCAGGTCATGCAACACCATGACAATTGTTCGCCCTTCAAGTTGATTCAAATCCCACAGTAACTCTAGCACCTCCACTTGATGAGCTAAATCTAAGAAAGTTGTCGGCTCATCCAATAATAAAATTTGTGTATCTTGTGCCAAAGTCATGGCTATCCAAGCACGTTGCTTCTGTCCGCCAGAGAGGGTATCTACGGCTCTATGGGCTAATTCGTTGAGGTTTGTAGTTGTTAGGGCTTTGCGAACTTGGCGTTCATCTTCAGTTGTCCAAGATTGCAGCCAACTTTTTTGATATGGATAACGACCTTGTGCTACTAAATCTCGCACAGTCAATCCTTCTGGTGCAACTGGTCCTTGAGGGAGAATACCGAGTTGTTGTGCAACTTTGGTGGTTGAGTGTCGAAAAATATCAGCGCCATTGAGAAATACAGTACCAGTATGAGGTTTGAGCAATCTAGCCAAACCCTTCAGTAGAGTAGATTTCCCGCAGCCATTGGGGCCAACTAGAGCAGTAATTTGTCCTGTGGGAATTAACAGGTTAAGACCGGATATGATGGGTTTACCGTCGTAAGCTAGGCTCAGATGTTGGGTTTCAAGAACTGTATTTTCCATAGGGCTTTGGGAGTGCAAGGATAATTGGTCTGAAAGTACGTAGCCGCTTTGCAGCTTCTGGTGGCAGATCGCATTGCCGCGTAATCCTACTTTAGGTTGGGTTTTCCAATGTTTTTTGTCGATTCATCTGGTAACGATTCCCCAAACCAAACAAATTGCCAATCTTACTCAGAAGTGCTCTTGGATTCTCCACTTTTTTGATCCCCCTTGTCGCAAATATTATCTGCTTTGCTGACTAACCTGCGGAATGTGGGTTGGGTTTTTTCCATATGATGATTTTAATTAAAAACGGCTTCAAGATCATAATGTATGTTCATTTTCTCCTTTCCTAATCATCTTTGCCGTCTTTGATACAACAGATAAATAAAATAAGGTGCTCCTAAGGCAGCAGTTAGCAAACCACATGGCAATTGTGTCGGAGAAAATAAAGTCCTACCCAAAAAATCTGCTGCTGCTACCAATAATCCCCCTATCAAGGCAGCGACTGGCAGTAAATTTTTATGTATTGACCCCACAAGTGAGCGTGCTAAATGAGGAGCCATTAATCCAACGAAGCCAATTGTCCCAGCGATCGCCACACTTGACCCAGCCAGCGCTACACTCACTAGCAATAATTTGCTTCTTTGCCATGTGACTCGGCTACCGAGTCCTTTAGCTACCGCATCACCCAGTTGTAGAGTATCAAGTTCCCGCGTCATCAGTAACGCCAAAGGAACGAAAATTACTATCCAAGGTAGCAGTTGCCAGACTTGCTCCCAACTTTTACCAGAGACACTACCCGCTAACCAGACTAATGCTCTAGTAACGTCATTGATTTGACCAAAAGTGAGTATTAAAGTCGTGAAAGCTCCCATAATTGCCGCGAGTGCTACTCCCACTAAAACTAAGCGCAGAGGTGATTTTTCTCCCGTTCCAGCTAGCAAGTAGATCAGACAGCCCACAACAAAAGCACCACCAAAGGCAGCAAAGGGCAAATACATAGTGGGTACAGCCGGAAATATTACAATCAAAGTCACAGCTGCTAAGGCTGCACCTGCATTTACCCCAACAATACCAGGGTCAGCTAAAGGATTACGTGTCAATCCTTGTAAAATTGCACCCGCAATTGCCAAGCCGACTCCTACCAACCAGGAGATTAACACTCTTGGTAAACGCAAAGTGACAACAACAAAGGGAGATTCTGGATCTACTGTTGGCAAACCAACAACAGCTTTCACTATGTCTGCTGGCGGCACAGGATAATCTCCCAAACTGAGGCTCATCCCCAAGACAGCGAGTGTGAGCAATAACACTAGTAACAGTACTCTAGTTACAGGCTGGTTGCCGGGTATTGAATTTGGAATTTGGAATTTGGAATTTGGAATTGTTGTCATCCTCTCTTCACCCGCCAACGTACTAAATATAATAAAAATGGCGCACCCAAAAGTGCTGTCATCACACCAACAGGGAATTCTTGGGGTCTAATTAACCAACGGGCTGCTAAATCTGCCCATACCAGTAAACCTGCACCAAACACAGCTGCACAAGGCAATACCCAACGATAATCAACACCCATAACTCCCCGTGCCAGATGGGGAACTACCAGACCGACAAAGCCGATAGGTCCTGCTAGTGCTACAGCACTTCCTGCCAATATGACAACACTTGATGCTGTTGCCAATTTGATCCAAGCTGTTTGCTGACCTAAGCCTGTAGCTACCGATTCTCCTAAACTGAGAACGTTGATTTGTCTACTCAAGGCAAAAGCTGTTAATAATCCTACTACCATCCAAGGCAACACAGTTAAAAATAAATTGAAGTCTCGTCCGGCGAGGGAACCTGCTAGCCAGAAGCGGACTTCTTCTAAAGTGCGATCGCTTAAAATCAGTACGCCTGTTGTGATTGAAGATAGCAAGGCAGTTAAAGCTGCACCAGCAATAGTCAGATTCAATGGTGTTGAGCCTCCTTGTCCAAGTGAACCGAGGGAATAAACTGCTAAGGCTGCTATTAAGGCTCCAATAAATGCTACGAGGGTAATTAGAGGTGCTGAAGATGTACCCAAGCCAAAAACCACTGTCACCACTGCTAAGGCTGCACCTGCATTGATCCCCAAGATTCCTGGTGCGGCTAAGGGATTTTGAGTAAGTCCTTGCATCAATGCTCCGGCTATAGCCAAACTAGCACCAACCATAGTTGCAATCAGTGTACGCGGTAGGCGCATCGAGCGCATAATTATGTGTTCGGTGGAGTCATCATAGTTAATGAATGCAGTAAGTATTTTGGCAATGGGAATGTCAGCAGCACCGTAGGCAATGCTGGCGAAGATGCCCAACAATACTACTAGGATACCTATGCCTAAGCTCAAAAGGCGAATGTAGTATTGTTCCGGGTGAGAAATATTTGTGTTCATAGATTTGTGACAAGAGTTAACTTCGTACCTTTGCTTTTCCTAAATTTTAAGCATAATTACTAATTGACATCAGATGTTGAGTTTTAAGGGCTGTATTTTCCATAGGGGTTTGGGAGCGCAAGTTCAGGACATAAGTGTTTAGTTTGTCTACGGTCTGATTTCATTTGAATGCAGTGCAAAAAAGCGATCGCCCTTTGGTGTAAATATCTAAATATTTTAAATCGTGTTGTCATGGTATTACCAACAATATTGGCTAATAATTACTGCACTTGTTGAACAGCTCTTGTTGGGGGTAGGGCTTGGGGAAATGCGTCTACACTCCGTTGCGCTCGCTGCGGACAATTAGACATCTGAGTTTGATATAATTTACACATTTGGGATGCTCCGCATGCCTACTTCATATTGAGTGTCTCTTTCGGGTATGAAGAAATTGCCATTAACGTCAGTGGTCTTGAGAGAATACTTGTTAATTTGTCAAATTTCGATCAACTGGTTGAGATTTCAGCATTGATTGCAAATGATATGGTTGCCAAAAGCTCAACATTTGTTCGCCGACTTGTTGAGGATAAAAGTAGTGAAAAAAATGATGACCTTTAGGACATTCCCACAGATAATCTCCAGGCTTAAATTCTTTTAACCAGTCTTTTAATGCAGGTGAATTAACAATTGAATCGTTCTTGCTGCCACATACCATCATCGGCATAGAAACCCCACCTTGAGGTAACTCACTTAACTTGAAAAGAGAGTGCAACGGGGATTGTTCTAAATCTCTATATAGTATACCCATTAACTTTCTAGTAGTATTATGGGATTGCTCACCAAAGAGATGACAAACACAGTTTTTTAAAACTTGCCGGCGACTCATAGTAAATAATTTTCTTTGCAGATAATAGTGGAGATGCCAAGTATTAGCAGGTTGAGAAGCTACAGACAATAAAACCAGCGATCGCACTTTTTGGGGATAGCGACGAGCAAAACTTAAGGCGATCGCACCACCCGCACCATGACCTGCTAAATTGACAGGATAAGAAGATTGTGATAAAAATTCATCCAATAAATCTACAGCTTCATCTATGGAACTACCTTCATCTAGATGGTGGTGATACTCCCATTGATCTACATTCACATACTGCGACAAATATTCTAGTAATGGTTGATCGAAACGCTGCAATACATGACTATAACTGATCCAAACAACATCGATATTATTAGACATAAATACTCTCAAACATCAAAATTTGGGAATAATCAATTTTTCAAGCGTGCCATTCCACTATTGCCCTGTCAAAACTCCCAACTGACTCTTCCCTCCACAATAAACGGATCTTCAGGATAAACAAGGTTAATAGTTCGAGGGGTGAAGTACTGAACATCAGACAGATTCTTAAGGTTAAGCGCGATGCGAAGGCGATCTATTTGATAGTAGACAGCAGCATCAAGGCGTAAATAACTCGGTACACTAAACGAGTTCCTCAGATCCCCCTGCCGTTCGCCGACATAGAATAGACCTAAGCCAAACCCTAATCCTTGCAAATTTCCCTTGCGAAAGGTATAAGTTGTCCACAAACTCGCGCTATTCTCAGGAACGTTTACCAATTGATTGCCTACAGGATATTGATTGTCTTTTGTTACCCGTGCATCTGTATAAGCATAGGAAGCAATCATATTCCAGCCTGGTAAGATTTCTCCTGTGACATTGAGTTCAATACCTCGGCTGCGTTGTTCCCCTGTTGCGATAGAGTAGGTGACATGATTAGGGTCAGTCGTCAAAACATTGGATAAAGTCAGTTGATACAAAGCCAGGGTTGAAGACAGCTTGCCCTTGAAAAAATCAGTTTTTACTCCTAGTTCGTATTGAGTGCCACGACTGGGTTTAAATAAACTACCATCAAATGTAGTTCCAATATTCTGGGAGAAAGATTCACTGTAGCTGGCATAGAGTGAGACGGGTTGGATAGGTTGATAGACAAGACCTACACGAGGACTAAATGCCTGGTCATATTGACTTTGATTGCCACTTGCATTTAAAAAGTTGGTAACTTTATTGTTGATAAAATCTCCGCGTCCGCCGAGAACCAACTTAAGGTTATTAGTAAGTGAGACTATATCTTGAATATATAAGCCGAGTTGATCGTTTTTAGTTTTTTGATCACTTCTAGAAAGAAGACGACCGGCGGGCTGACCGTAGACGGGGTTGAACACATCTATAGAAGCAATAGCCCGCATCGTCTGATCAAACAGACTAATGTCTCTGTACAAATCAAAGCCAGCAACTAATTCATGCTGAAGGCTGCCAGTTTTAAATTTACCTACCACATGGTTGTCTAAAGCATACTCGTCATCAGCACCAGGCGCTCCTATATAGTTTTGCTGTGTGCGAGTCAGAGTCCGATTATCGCGTTGTAGAGAGCCAGGATTGGCACCATCTGTTGTATATCTTACAGACCTAACATGAAAAGCATTCACTAAAGACCAATTATCACTAAAGCGATGTTCAAAGTTATAGCCCAATAGTATGGAACGACGGTTGTTTATGGCATTTTTATCTAATGTGTTAAGACTTAGCGGAATTTTTCCGTTTGGGTTAGGCAAGACAGTTCCTACAGCAGGTAGCCCTGTTCTGTGAGCCTGATCCTGGTCTCGGAACTCGCCTTCAAAAGTCAGCTTCGTATTCTTACTTATTTGCCAAGTCAATGCGGGTGCAACTATATAACGCTGATTGTAAAAGAAGTCAATAAAACTTTCTGTGCTGATGTAGGAAGCATTTAAACGATAAAGCAGCGTTTTGTCAGAATTGAGAGAACCAGAGATATCTAAGGTTGGTTGATAGAAACTATAATTGCCAAAAGTCATACTGGTGGCGAAGTAAGGTTCACTCAGCGGCTGCTTGGTGACAAAGTTAATTGTGCCACCCGGATTGCCTTGACCGTAAAGGACAGAAGCTGGTCCCCTGAGAACCTCTAATCTTTCAATGTTGGCGAGTTGAGATTGTCCTGATATAGCTCCTCCTGTATAGTCCTTAAGACCGTTGCGAAGGATGTTGCTCGTCTGAAAACCTCTAATTGTAAAAACATCACCATTGGTCGGCGAATTGAAAGCTTGGTTAACACCGACGCTTCTTAAAGCATCAATGGTGTTAACGGCTGCTTGATCCTCCCAACTCTGCCGAGGAACCACTTGAATCGACTGATCAATGTCTTGTATCCGCCTTTTAGTCCGAGTCCCTACAGTCGCATTGGGAACCTGATACCTAGACCCTGTATCTGGGACACCAGTTACTACTAATTCTATTGGCTCTTGGTTTTGCTCAGGCTTCGTTGTTGGTTGTTGTGCTGTTGGTGGTGTAGCCTCTGGTAGAGAAGCTGTCGTACTCACCTCAAACACTAAACCCTCAGTAACACTATCAAACAACTCCACCTGTGGCGGACTCTGGTTTCCCACAATCGTCAATCGCAGGGTGTTATTAGCAGTATTTGCAACTATTAACTCAGTAATTCCTGCTACTGGCTTTGAGCGTCGGAAACTCTCTCCACTGGCAAGCTGTAACTTGGCATTGGGAATATCTACAATGTAGGAGTTACCCTCTGTCTTGGGTGAAAATTGCAATTTCTGGGAATTAGCCGTGACTAAAATTAACTCTATCCCCTTATCAGTAGTCTTGATTTTCACGTCTGTCACTGAGGCTACATCTGTTGTGGGTTGATTGAGTTGAGCGATCAAGTTCTGCTGTTTGTTGATCTTCAATAAATATGATGTGTTTGTGAGGGGACGTTCTATAGAATTAAGTTGGCGAACTTCTGATATGGGTGTTTGCGATACTCCTTTAGAAGCCGCCAAGGGCGATGCTCCAGCAGGGAGCCTTGCGATCGCTTGTTTATTCACTACCGACTGTCCAAGAGTTGGCTTTTGCTTGACTAGGTTACTACCAAAACCGACGCAAACAATCACCAAGAAACTTCGCAAACACCCATTGCACACAGCCCGAGAATTGATCATTCCACGCTCCTACTAATCTTTATGCTAGAATATTTTACATACGCAAGTAAAGCTTACATTGCGAAGTATAAGCAAGATTGAGTAGGAAATCAACTGTTTATCTTGTTTTCCAGACAATTGTGATCATGAGAACGAACATCTCCTGTTCGGATAAACTGGCATATGCTACAGACTAGCTATCTGGTTGTAGGGAGAGGACACATTGGCTTAGCGACAGCTGCCTATTTGAGTATTCAAGGATATGCTGTTTACCTTTTCTCTCGCCGTTCTTCCATTGTTGCTCAGACAAGAACCATTCACTCAATTGGATCAGTTTCTCCTGGAAGTTATCTAATTGCAGCTTGTTCCAATAACATTCATGAGTTGGCGGCACTAAATGGTGGTAAACTACCACTCAACGTGGTGATTTGTTGTCGCGGTCAAGACATCGAACCTTACGCGAGGATTCTAGCTGAATATGTCAATCCTCAAATGAACATTCTGGTTTTGTGTGCTAGTCGCTTTGCAGGTTGGGTTTTTTGTAAGGTGCTGACTAGACTGGGAATAGCTAAGGAACACTTGCCTGCTGTAGCTGATGTCAACAATACTCCGTTTGTCAGTCGGGGTAATACGGAAGATCAAGTCAGGATTAGCACGCTTACCAACAAGTTCTTTGTGGCAGATCAGAACCGAACCATGACAAATCGGATTGTGACCGCTTACCAAGGTGTGTTTAATAATTTACGGGCTGCTACTTCGTTTTTAGAAATTAATCTCAATAAACTTAATGACATTATCCACCTTCCCCTGCTTCTGGTTTCATTAGACCTCTTGCAAAAGTCCCTGTTAGAGTAAGATGGGGACTTGTAAAAGGCGATCGCTAACCAGGTGCAGGTGAGCAATCTCTCTAAAAAATAAGTATTGCTTATGAAATACG
>NZ_JCACKO010000071.1:0-3832 GCF_059505445.1 Brasilonema angustatum
AGTGGCTTGTTTGCTAATGCAAATCGAAACTCAACAGGAGATGCGGGTGATCTTACAATCAAAACCAATACCTTGCTAGTGCGAGATGGGGCACAGGTATTTACTGGCACTTTCGGTGCGGGCAAGGGGGGTTCTTTGAGCCTTGATGCCCAAGATGTGCAATTGATTGGTAGAAGTGCTGATGGTCAGGCTTCCAGTGGCTTGTTTGCTAACGCAAATCAAAACTCAACAGGGAATGCGGGTGATTTGACAATCAAAACCAATACCTTGCTAGTACGAGATGGGGCACAGGTAAGTGCAAGTACTTTCGGTGCGGGTAAGGGGGGTTCTTTGAGCCTTGATGCCCAAGATGTGCAATTGATTGGTAGAAGTGCTGATGGTCAGGCTTCCAGTGGCTTGTTTGCACAAGCAAACTCAACAGGGAATGCAGGTGATCTTACAATCAAAACCAACACCTTGCTAGTGCGAGATGGGGCACGGGTACTTACTAGTACTTTCGGTAAGGGCAAGGGGGGAAATTTGAGTGTTGATGCCCAAGATGTGCAACTGATTGGTAGAAGCGCTGATGGTCAGTTTGGCAGTGGCTTGTTTGCTGACGTAGGATCAAACTCAACAGGGGATGCGGGTGATCTGACAATCAAAACCAATACCTTGCTAGTGCGAGATGGGGCACAGGTAGGCGCTGGTACTTTCGGTGCGGGCAAGGGGGGTTCTTTGAGGGTTGATGCCCAAGATGTACAATTGATTGGTACAAGCGCTGATGGTCAGTTTTCCAGTGGCTTGTTTGCTTCTACAACGCCAAACTCAACAGGGGATGCTGGTGATCTTACGGTCAGAACCAATACCTTGCTAGTGCGAGATGGGGCTAAAGTAAGCGTGGAGAGTCGTGGAACAGGAACCGCAGGCAACATGACATTAAATGCTGGCTCTATCCGCTTAGACAACAATGGTTTACTCACCGCCAATACACAAAACGCTAAAGTTAACCCGAATAGAGAGCAAGCGACAATTAACATTAACTCAAAAGATTTGATCATGAGTCGCAACAGCATCATCAGAACCAACGCCACAGGAGAAAACGTTATTGGCGGCAACATCAATATTAATACTGGTGTCCTGGTTGGCTTTGACAATAGCGATATCACTGCTAACTCTGCTAATTCCCGTGGCGGTAATGTCAAAATCAATAGCCGAGGTATTTTTGGCTTTGTGTCTCGTAATCCTGCTTCCCCAAACACAAGCGACATCACCGCCACAGGGGTAAATGACCAGTCGAGTGGTAATGTGCTAATTAATGTAGTTGATATTGACCCCACCCAAGGGTTATTTGAATTAACAGAAACTGTGGTTGATCCGGCACAGCAGGTTGCTCAAAATCCCTGTATCAAAGGTTTTGGTAGCACTTTCACTGTCACCGGACGCGGGGGATTGCCAACAGATCCAAATAAAATCCTCAGTAGTGACAATGTGCGTGTTGATTTAATTGAGCCTGTCCCCAGTAAAGTAAGTTTAACAACTCCAACACAAAAGCAACCATCTAAAAAGCCACCTGTTAAACAGATAGTACCTGCTCAAGGTTGGATATATAACGAAAAAGGTGAGGTGGTGCTGGTCGCTTATGATCCGACTAAGACTGGTCCACAGCGTGAACAGCCAGCGCCTAATAGTAGTTGTGCTGCAACGAAGTAGCCACGGTTTCAGGTATCGCACCCTTATTTTAAGGTAACTAAATCTTTTTTTAGTACATATGTATTAACAATTGAGTTTCTACCAAAGGTACAATCACCCCACCAAGAAAAAATAGACCCCTTCCTGGGCATCCTGGAGGGGGTTTTTTCGACCAAAACTAAAAAACTTCTTTTCATTTGCGTTTTATGGCGGGGTCACGGCGATTGCGCAAAGCGCAGACGCCAGAGGCGATCGCTTTTTAAAAAGGAAAAGCAGGAATTACTCAAAGCGAACCAGTCTACTCTGTGCTGTCGCTAATCTTAATTGAGTAAACCAAAGTAGACCAGCTAGAAACCAAACTACAAAGGAAAAGCAGGAATTACTCAAAGCGAACCAGTCTACTCTGTACTGTCGCTAATCTTAATTGAGTAAACCGAAGTAGACCAGCTAGAAACCAAACTACAAAGGAAAAACAGAAATTACTCAAAGTGAACCAGTCTACTCTGTGCTGTCGTTGTTCTTGATGGAGTAAACCGAAGTAGACCAACTAGAAACCAAACTACAAAGCAAAAGCAGAAATTACTCAAAGCGAACCAGTCTACTCTGTGCTGTCGCTGTTCTTGATGGAGTAAACCGAAGTAGACCAACTAGAAGTCAAGCTGGGGTTAAGCCGGGATACGCGCATTCAGGGGACATGTTGTAAAAAAAATGTTACACAACCTACTTTCTTGATTTACCAACTTGCCCCTATTTAGCATGAGATGCGACAAGAGAGTTAAGCTTGAAAATGACAAGCACGGGTAAGAATCATGGCAGATTCGGTCAAAATATTTAATGAGTATTCAAATCGAGACTTAGAGCAACGGAAGGTTTGGTACACGCCAGTTGTGGAAGCTTATGATCGAGGCAGACCCCGCTATCCTGAAGCACTAATACAGCGAGCGATTGAAGCCGCTCACCTTTCCTCTGACTCAACCATTCTCGAAGTCGGATGCGGGTCAGGAATTGCGACGATTAACTTTGCTCAGTTGGGATGTGCAATCGATGCGGTAGAACCGAATCGAGATTTCTGCCAAGTTGCAGCACGTCGTCTTGCAGCATTTCCTCTGGTTCAACTCTTTCAGGAATCTTTCGAGGAGTGGCAAGTTCAACCACAAGCGTATGAAATTGTACTAGCAGCAAATGCTTGGCACTGGATATCATCCGGCATCAAATATGTGAAAGCATCACAGACGTTACGAGAGGATGGTTCTCTCGTTTTACTTTGGAACCTGACGCTTGAGCCAAGTCATGAAGTTCATCAAGTTTTGAATCAGGTTTATCAAGCTTACGCGCCCGCGATCGCACCTTCGTACGAAGGTCGAGAAAAACAAGCTGAAATTGCCGCAGGCTTGGGAAAACCTGTCGGGGATTCAGGATTGTTTGAGCCTCCCTCCACAGAAATCTTCCCTTGCGAACAAACCTATAGCGTTGATCGGTATCTCGATTATTTGAGTAGCGGTTCACAATACGTTGCCTTAGAGTCGCAAGTGAGAGTAAATCTATTTTCGGGATTGAGAACCGCGATCGAACAGCAATTTAAGGGCGAAATTCATCTGTTTAACTTAGCTGCATTTCAAATTGCACGGAAGATCTAAATATTATACCGCAGACATTAGATGAGATTGGGGCTTTTATTTTAACTTAACCGACAAGAGCATCCAATGAAAGAGCCAAAACACGCCTAATAATCGTTGTTTGAGTTCTTTCGGTGATTGCATTTGGACGAAGATGACGATACGCGGAGCGTCAGCCCTTTGGGCTATCGCACGCCTCTGATATGTTTGAGGTTTTTCAGCCAAAACTGTCTTAAAGTTATCAGTTTGATTTTTCCTTAGCATCACATCATAAAATTTAAAGCAACTTTTTTAACATAACTTTGCATCGTGTCCCATTTTGCACGTATCCCGGCTAGACCCCAAGCTAAAAAGGAAAAGCAGAAATTACTAAAACCAAACCAGTCTACTCTGTGCTGTCGCTGATTTTGATGGAGTAAACCGAAGTAGACCAACTAGAAGTCAAGCTAGAAAGGAAAAATGGGAATTACTAAAACCAAACCGGTTTACTCTTTGCTGTCGCTGATTTTGATGGAGTAAACCGAAGTAGACCAACTAGAAGTCAAGCT
>NZ_JCACKO010000071.1:3932-24882 GCF_059505445.1 Brasilonema angustatum
AGAAAGGAAAAATGGGAATTACTAAAACCAAACCGGTTTACTCTTTGCTGTCGCTAATTTTGATGGAGTAAACCAAAGTAGACCAGCTAGAAACCAAACTACAAAGGAAAAGCAGGAATTACTAAAATGGTTCAATTACCAATAGACCAAAACGCAAGCGTTAGAAAACCATTGACCGTCAGATATCAATTTTGATATCGGCGCACGAAATTCTAAGTATTAAGAGGTATTTATGACTCAAGGAAAACTAGAAGTCGTTGTCAAAATCAATGAACTTCCACAAGCCAAGACTGTAGAGAACGGGTGGCAGCAATTTGAAATTGACTGCGATGGACGTGTTATTACTATTACCGTCAAGCCCAAGGTGTGGAAAAAGTTAACCGACGCCCAAGCCAACTATCCTCAGTGGGTAGCCAGCATCACTGGTAAGATGGGTGACACAACAGGGAACGGATTTGTTCTGCTGGAACCAAATATTCAAACCTTTGAGAAGAAACCTAAAGCTGAGGCGGCTGCAGTTTGATTGCAGCCGCCTCAACATCTAAGATTTATGAAACCTGGAAATTTATCACCAGGTTCCATAATAAAAGAACAATACACCTGATACTTATTTATGGTAAACACTCCTCCCACTAATGGCGACAATTCACCCGAATCGGGTGAACCATTAAAAAAACCTGTCAAACGGACAAAGAAGTCCGCACAGTTACTCGAAATCAAGTCCAAAAAAACTGATGACTCAGTAACAGAGCCAGCTATACCTGCTGTTACACAATTAACAGAGCCATCACCACCAGAAGCAACCCCAGAAAAACCACCAGAAGTTTTAGCACAAGTAAATACTCCAGAAAAACCACCAGAAGTTTCAGCACAAGTAAATACTCCAGAAGCCCCACCAGAAGCAAGCACCCCAGAGACAGTATCAAAAGAAACGGTTAAAGAAGAGAAAAAGCAGGAAATAGAAATCCCCCCCGGAACCATCTTCCAAGCTGTTGGCGTTATTCGAGGGGATGTGACCTTTACTACCGAAAACGAAAAAACAGTAGCCAGTATCACTATTGGTGCAAAGGAATACCCACTCTTCTACGCACCCAAGAAGCAACGTGCATATGATGCACTAAAAAAAGAAATAGAAGCGACAGGAGATCGCACTCAGCGAGTAGTAGTTTACCCACGGTTTACCCACTTCCCCGGAAGAGATCAGCAACCTAACGTCGGTTTTCAACTCGTTGGTTTTGACAAAGGACGAGAGGAACAAGAAAAAGACGTACCATCAAAAGAACTTCAAGATTTGGAGTTTAAACTCTGTGGCTTGTGGCAGTTCATCCCTGTGTGTAGAACTCCATGTATCTCAATTTTCCGAAATTTTACCAAAGAACGGCTTGAACACGTCAAGCAATCAGAACCAGCGAAAAAAGTGAAATTCATGAAAGCATCTCACCTGCCGCTGTTCTGGAGGGATGCGCCAGTTCCACCGTTTCGGTTCAACCCGAAAGCAACAAAAGAAGAACAGGGTAGACCAGTCTTTGTCCAAGTCAAAGCAAGATTTCAGCCATCGCGCAATGCATTTGAATTCGACTCACTGTTAGGAGTGCCACTGGAGAAACCGCCCAAATTCTTAAAAGTAAGCAAGGACGACAAGGCAACAGCAATGGCAGAAAAGAAAGCGGCTGATAGAGCTGCAGGTAGGGATACGCGACCACCAAGAAGCGACAATCCACCGTTTAAGCCAAGAGGTGACTTCAAGCCAAGGGCAAGTTCCGCACCTTTGGATATGCCGAAGCCAAAACCAAAGCCAAAGCAGTAAATCTTTAACCAAGAACTCAGGAGTCATGAGTCAGGAGTCAGGAGGAAGACAAAAAATAGAACGAATCGTCGAACTAATCTTCTGTACAAATGACTCCGAGTCACTCGCCCTAAGCCCTGCGGGCACGCTACACTTGAAGCCAAGGAGGACAAATGACCAACGCAGGACAACCACCAAGCATTGAAGAACGACTCAGCCGCTTAGAAACTCTGTTTGCCAACGTTGGCGAAGCAGTGCTAGCCCAGAGTGCTAACATCAACGCCCAAAGCAACACCATTGATGTTCTGGTTGCTAACATCCAGCAGTTAACCGAAAATGTCGCAGCAGTAAACCAAAGAGTAGACGCACTAACTACCAATGTTGCTGAAGTAACCAACCGAGTAGATATCTTAGCCACACAAGCAGAACTTGACCGAGCGCAAGCAGCCCAAGACAGGCAGCAAGCAGCCATTGACCGCCAAGAATTCCGAAACGAAATTCAGCGTATTTGGGAATATCTGCTCAGACAAGGAGGTAACGGAAATACACCCATCTGACGAGGTCTTTCAACTATTGACATTACTTTCCATGTTCCGAATGTTTGCTCTCGAAAGTGATGTCATTTGGCTGATTGTGGAAAAACCGGATAGTAAACAGTACTTTTCCACAGACTTCTGTGCGATGGGTAACCCGCAAAAAAAGCTTACACAGGAAATCTTTCCGAAATCTGCGATAAGCCCGCTTGCTGACGCTAGCCCCGATAGCGGAAGCGTGCCCGTAGTCTTTGGGGGCGCACTCAAAGGACGCGTATCGCTTCCCTTGAAGATTTGCTTTTAAGCACTTTGCGCCAGGGAATGCGCTTGCATTCGTTACCCGCGCGTTGAAGCAGTTCACGCTTACTCGTTTGGGTAAGCTTGCGGCGGCGCTGCCACGCCCTTGCCGCTTGCTCTCACGCGCTACTTCGGTTATTTGTTTCCTCCTCGGTTGTTTCTGCGCGGTTCGCTGCGCTCCCGCGCCGCCGCTACGCTACCCCGGCAGAAGAAGAAAAGAAGGTGTTATCAGCGTGTTATCTCTGCGTTTGCGTCATTCACTCACAAAAACTATTAATTTAACGTGTATACGTGCTATAATAATAGCATAAAATTCCTCAAGTTTCATGCTTACATCAGCTTTTTCCCACTTTCACACCTTCGGTTTTTCTGGCTCTCGTCATCTGCCTGCGTCTTCCTCTGCGCTGTCTTCCGCTGCCTTGGCGGTTCCAATCGGTGCTCAGGTTTTTGTTGGGTGCGCTCGTGGCGTTGATGAGTTTTTTCGTTCTCAGTTCCCTGGTGCGCGGGTCTTCTCTGTTGCTTCTGGTCAGTTTGGCTTAGGTCGTGCTGCTTTTGCTCGTCGCTCGGTGGCTTTTGTTCTGGCGCTCTTGGCAGCTGATGGTGTGCTGGTTTCTTTCCCTTCGTCGCCGTGTCCGGCTGGCTTGGTTCCGTCCTCATCTTCCTCGCGTTGCTTCGCTGGTTTTGGTTCTGGCAGTTGGTCCACTCTAGCTTTTTGTGTTGGGCTTGGCTTGCCGTGTTTTGTTTTCCTTGGTTCACTGCCTTGTCCGGTTGGTTGGGGCTTGGTTTCTTTGTCTGGTGCTCCTGGCTGGTTTCAGTTTTCTCCTGCGTTGGTCGCTCCCGCGCCAGTTCAGTTGTCGCTTTTCTAGTTTTCGTGGCGGTTGCGTTGCCCGCCACGAAACCAAACAAAAAGGGGTGAAGCATTCAAAAAGCTTTACCCCTTTCTCTTTGGTGTATTTCTTTTTCAAATTATGGCTGCAATTGGTTTAGAATGATGTCTCTGCACTGCTCTGAGCAGCGATCTCCAAAGAAATTTCTAATAGCCGTTAGCTCCTCCTCAGTTACCCGAATACTCAAGACTTTGTTCCGAGCAGGTCTTCCGTCGTTCGTGAATTGATGCTCTCTCAAATTTGGGTTACCTCCTGGTCTACCTCTCCCCATACTATTTAGCTCCTTTGCGACATAAGTAAATCATATCACAAATTTGTTGCATATACGAGTATTCACGCTATAATAGAGGAGTGAGTAAAACGTGTTCGACCAAAACACCATGAAAACTAAAAACCTGACCCCAGCAATTATTTACATTGATGTAATCAAGGATTTTGTTGAAATCGTAGGCGCTTGCATTGAAAACATCGAACAAAAATCATTTGTTCGCCTTGTTTGTGTTTCTCAAAGCACTGGTGCAACCATTTTGATGAATCCCGATGATTTATCTGTTTACTTTAACCGCACCAACACAGTTCCATTCTAAAAAGCCCTTGGGGGAGCGTCTCTCCCCCTTTAAGGACTTGTTTCTAATTCAACTACTTTAAGGATAGATCAAAATGCCTCGTAATATCGCAAAAGCTCACGCAAAACCCAACCGCACCTATTCACAGTTTCATCAGATGCTTTTAGGACACAAGGAAGGCGACCATTATGCACTTCACCACCTTTACAACGTAGAAGCTACTCGCGTTTTACTTCAAAAGTGGGGATGGAGTACCGAAGATATTAAAATCGGCTGTGAACATATCACCATAGATGTGATGAAACACAGTGTATATCTGCATATCCCCAACAAAATCGTTAAACGCGGTGAAACAATTAAAATTAAGGGCTTGAGCCGCCACGTTAGCAAAGGCGACTATGTGCAGGTATTAATTGATAAAGCAAAAACCAAATCAGACCCCTATAAACTGCAATTGGGAGATGACTGGAATAGATTTATCGCTTTGGGTAACACGGGTGACTTCTACGAGGTGGAAATGAGAGAAGATGAGGCGACTTGTACTTGTCACGCCTATCGAGGATTAATGAATGCTTTTGAACAAGATGCGATCGCCTACAAAATTTTACTTAAGCACCCAGTAACTAGAGGACAATTGCCAGATAAACACATCTTTGCGGTGTGGAAGTATCTAAGCGCTGAAACTTTCAACCAATATCAGCACGTGCGACAGCAAAGATATGACTCATTCTTAGAGGAAACTAACCGACATGGACTAAGGCTCAACCAATATGCTGGTTATGACGAGGGTGAGGAAACTGGATTTTAGTTAAATATTGGGTAGCCGGTCACGTGTTCGACCAAGAAACCTGACCCGCTACTTGAGAAAATCCTAGCACAAAAAAAATTCTCTTGGATTAGAAGACAAAAACGCGCTAGGCGCGGCGCAGCCGCGCTTGAAGTGAACTTAAACGAAGCAAATAACTAATGTAGCGCGTGTTGCGCCGTGGGCTGGTTTGGAAAGCGCGTTTTTGTCTTCTCTTTTTGTCAACGTTTTGGTAACAAATTCTTAAATGGTTTTTCCTATGATATCCATCAGAAAGAATGCAGCCTTTGCTGTATCAATGCTTGACCGCTTTTCTGTTTCGTTAGACAATGTAAGTGTTCTACGAATAAAAAATGCTCCAGCTAGCTCTAAACTAGCTAGAGCGTCAGGATATTCCCTTGTCTTAATAAAGCCTTGGGGATATCCTTATATTTACCTAAAAAAAGCCAAAAAATTCATGAGATGTCAAACCTCACTTATTATCAGCTTAACTTGTTCTTATCTTACAATCTCCGGGTATCAAATCAGTATATTAATTGCTGATGTGTCAAAAGGTAAGTACAAAAGTCACACGAAGTTAATAAAAAAGCTGATGACAGCGCCACCAGCCTTGAGAAATAACTTGTTTTATATATTCTTTTGCTCAAAATGGCGCTTCATACTCGATTTGTTGATTAATCCAGGTTTTGAAATAGTACAAACAACCTAATCAATCAGAATCAATTAAGCCAAGCCTAATCAAACTTGGATTAAATAATCTTTTTTAACATAAAAAGTGCTTTCCAGTGCAGAAAAAAGACTTAATGCTGGTTTGAAGGCAAGTACACGTGAGTAGTTCACTGCGTTTTGTGCAAATCTTTCATAAATTATGGCAGACCCTCAACCTAAAAAGCAAGTATTTAATATTTACACAGAAGAAAATCTTGATGTATTGAGTGATGGCACATTAAATCGCTCCGAAGTCAAAATTTTCTTATACTTGCTTCTTATCAATAAATTTGCAGGTGACGACCAGTTACCCAACTTAGTAAAGACAGGTGCGATATTAACTGATTTAGCGCTAAGCCGCTCAACTTATTACAGAGCGATTGCACGGCTCAAGGATTTAAAAGCAATTCCTCTAAGAATTTTGTTGGTAATGCCAAGACAATCAGAAACTTATCGCAATTACAAGAAGTTAATAAAAGACGGGCTGCATTTAAGACTGGGAGGACAAAAAGACTTCGTGACCGTTACGGGTAAGTTAGACCTGCTAACAGAAACTGAGCTTATCCAAGTTGGCGGATTGGAAAACTGGAAAACGACTCTCAGCCGGATTCTTCCTATAGGTGCTCTATTTCCTCAGCACAAGAAACGGATACATCTTTATGGTGACACCAGCCAGATATCAAAGTTAGACCGGATAAAACAAGCTTGTGAACCCTTTGACGTACTCGTATCAGGTGAGGAGGTCTAAGGATATGGAAAGCGACTATCTGTTGACTAGCAAAGCAGCTAAGAAACTAATACAAGCAAACCTAACCGCGACCGAGTGGCGTGTTTGGTGTTATCTCAACACGTTTGAAGGACAACACCAGGTAACCATTGATGATTTAATGACCAATTGCAATGTAAGTAAGTCGAGCGCCTACAAAGCAGTAGAAAAACTCAAGCAACAACAATTGTTTAGTTTCAATAAGCACTATCTTTGTAAAAATCTTCGCGGAGAACAGGGGGTTTAAGTGACTAACGAGAAGTTTATCAAAATTAATGAGCAATTAGCAAACGATTTGATTGATTATGACCTGACGGCGGCTGAGTACAGGATATGGATTTTCCTGGCAAAGCAAGACCCCTTTGGCGATCGCTACCAAAACATTGAACCACTAGAAATAATGCAGCGTTGTCGTGTAAGCAAGGCTACTCTGTACAGAGCGATGGCAAAACTGCAAGAGCTTGAACTGTATGACTTCCAGACGGTCGGAGTAAGTGGAAGGAACTTAAGAGGTGTAACCAGTCTCAAAAATGAGACAGAGTTGAACAAAAATGAGACAGAGTTAAACAAAAATGAGACAGAAAAATCATTTTTGTCATCCGAAAATCAAAAATGCGAAAATGAAGCGCCAAAATTGCCTCCAGCAAAAGATTTTGAATCGCCTAAGACTATACAGACTTATACAGACTTAAAAGACACTACAGACGGCGCTCAAAGCGCAAATCAAGAAGGTGGTGTTATGGAAATTTTTGAAAAATACAAAGAAACACTCGGTAAGCATGGTGTGTATCTGCTTACTTACCAAAATGATGTTCTTCAACTCAACCCAAAAGTAGAAGTTGTTATTCAAGAGGCAGGCAAGCTGCCAAGGGAAAAGGTTGAACCCACGATTAAGACTTTCATAGGTTGGCTCAAAAAAAGCGAAAACGTGAAAGAACCCTACAGAGCGATGTTTAAAGCTTTCAAGGATAAATGGGAGGAATTATGATACAAAACGAGTTATTTAGTTTGGGCAATTATTCCGCCCCAGCCAGGAGCAAGAGAAAAAAATATTCAGCGTATGCAGCTGATCCAGCTTGGGAAGATGGCACGGCATACCCTGAAATTGCAAAAACTAACTTTGATGATAACGATGGCTTAATTTCTGGTATTAACCAGGAATGCGATCGCTCTCAAGAAAATAATACCGCTTGCGCTTTCTTAGAGGAAACCGCAAAGACAAGCGATGGCGATGATGAGAATGAGTGCGAGCGCTCTCAAGAAAATAATACCGCTTGCGCTTTCTTAGAGGAAACAAGTGATATCAGCGATGATGACCGTTCTCAGGAAAATCATACCGTTTCTGTTTTCTTAGAGGAAACGAGTGATATCAGCGATGATGACCATTCTCAGGAAAATAATACCGCTTGCGCTTTCTTAGAGGAAACAAGTGATATCAGCGATGATGACCGTTCTCAGGAAAATCATACCGTTTCTGTTTTCTTAGAGGAAACGAGTGATATCAGCGATGATGACCATTCTCAGGAAAATAATACCGCTTGCGCTTTCTTAGAGGAAACGAGTGATATCAGCGATGATGACAGGTGGAATCCTAAAGACTTCAATAGTACAGGCGTATTCCAGAAGGAACAGGATGGACAGTTGCTCATCTTCTTGGATTCTAGCGAAGAAGCACCAGACCCAGACGATTATCCAAACTTAAACGAATACGAACAGGCATGGAAGGAATGGAAGGACAAAGAAGACTCAAGCAATTTGATTTGTGCTCAGGAATTGGTGCAGGATACTGTTTCGCAGGTGCTGCCCTTGGATTGCAACTCGTTGGAGTTGCCGAAATCGACGACTACTGCTGTGGAATCCTTGCAAAACGATACCCAGGCGTCGAAAACTTCGGAGACATCGCCAAGCTTGAGTCACTGCCAGAAGCAGACATCATCTCCTGTTCCACTCCATGCCCCCCATTTAGTATCAGAGGAATGCGACTCGGTGCAGACGACGAGAGAGACTGCTTCCCCTTTGTTGTCAAAATCGTCGAGCGAGTTAGACCAAAGTATTGTGTCATTGAAAACGTCCCAGGCTTGCTCAATTGTCCCCTCCGACCAGGAGCCAAAGAACTCTACATTAATCGATTGGCGGAAATCTTCGACACGCTCGGATATCGACTTGAGGGTGCTTTGGTTTCCGGTGGCAGTGTTGGAAGTCGATTTGTCAGACAAAGATTGCTATTGGTTGCCGTCGCCAACAGCATACAGTTCAGTGAAATCCCGTCCCCCTGGATTGAACAAATTAGAGCAGCACTTGAGACAAACAGGACACTTGGAGCGGGGACAAGTAATAAACCCTCAATTCTTAGAGGAATCGCTAGGAATTCCAACCGACTGGACCGACCCAACCAACTCTCTTACAGCTTGGGACTTCCTAAAGGCGATCGCATCATCCGACGACGACGCGAAGCCCTCGGTAACACTTTTGACCCAAGACTTGCCGCTATCGGACTCCACAGAGTTTTATACCTCGAAAGCATCAGTAGATGAACGACGTGCTAGAGGTTGTCTATACAAGTATCTAGAAAACAAAACCCTGAAGAATGGGTTGATTGTCACTTATCCGCGAATTGATGGTGAACGTGACGAAAATGATGTTACTCATTGGCGATGGGGTTTTAACTGGGAAGAAAAAGTAAACGGTGAATGGAGAAACAGAAGTCTTGGGTGTATACCTCACCGAGTTCTATCAATGATAAGAGCTATGCAAAAGCTTGATACTCCATTAGATAAAACTATTGAGTTCATCAAGAATTCTAAGGGTAGGAAAAGGGCTAACCCGTTGTAATTGGCTTATTTCTCTTGGTTGTGTGTATAAAAAACACATAAAGTCGAAGAGGGTGCAACTCAGTAGCACCCTTGCACCCTTGAACAAGGTGCTTGTTCACAACTACACCAGTAAATACCTTAGTCATGAACAACTGCTGAGGAATCCAAAAGAATTGAAAACTTGAAGAATGAACTCTTCTTAAAGCTTGACAATAATTTTTAAAAATGCTATCAGGTAGATACCTTTTCTAGCTATTGAAAATAAGGCTCATGCTTTACGCGACTACTCCCACTAGTCGTTTTTTTATATGATGGTTAGTGACAAGTATTTTTCTTGTAATTCTGTTATTTGGCATGGATTCAGCGATTGTGTAATGCGATCGCTTTTATTATGTAACTAGTAGATTATTGCTATTTATGGAGTGCGATCGCTTTGCTGTGATCGCTTTTGTTTTACAAACATTCCTTGTTAAGTCATGACTACCAAGAAACTAATATTTTGCAGTGTTGACAATACCTTGACTTTCTCCAAAAGCGGAAAATCATTTAAGCAGTCTCCAGCTAAAGAGGATATAAAACTTATTCCAGGAGTGCAGGCGGGGGTAGAATCATTTAAGTTGCATGGGTACGACATAGTTGGGATAAGTAATCAAAGCTGTGTACCAATTCTTAAATCTCCGTTGGAGTGCATTGAAGAGATGCAGGCAACCATGAACCTTTTACCCCAGGTTAGTAAAATTTACTTTGCCCCAAGCGACGGCGAGGAGGTGTATAAAGTTCTTCCCCATTCGTTTGTCTACTCTAGACGTGGTAATCAAAACTCTTTTAGAAAACCTGAGCTTGGAATGATTCAGAAAGCGCTTGAAGAATACGGGCGCTTAGACGACATATGGTTTATTGGTGACTTGTTGCACGATGAGCAGTGTGCAGCAAATGCCAAGATTGATTATTTACCTGCAAAAGTGTGGCACGCCAAATTTTCAGGTAACTGGAAAGAAAATGTGTACTGTCTTAACGACAAGCAAGCTCAATTTTTAGAGAATGTTAGTATTTCTTGTATCTAAAAGTTAACTTAGATGTGGGGGGACTCTCCAGACGCATCATAGTTCCTCTTTTTTTGTTTGAAAACAAAAAGTAAGACTTTCCTCTAAGAAAATCTCCCGCGAACTTAGTTTCCTCTAAGAATATGTTGAAGAGTGCTTTTTTAGGCTCGTCAGTGATAAATCAGACTTTCCTCTAAGAAAATCTTTCATGAACGCAGTTTCTTACAGCAAGACTTTCCTCTAAGAAAATCTCTTGCAAGCTTGGTTTCCTCTAAGAATATGTTAAAGAGTGTTTTTTATGAGCTTGTCAATCAGAATTTAGACTTTCCTCTAAGAAAATCTGTTAAAAACTCAGTTTCCTCTAAGAATATGTTGAAGAGTACTTTTTTAGGCTTGTCGTTGAATTTCATGTCTATTTTGATGGTATATAAAGCTTTAGAGCATATCTGAGTGGAATCAGTCCAACACAAAAGGAATTAGTAAAGCGATCGCGACCATTCACACGCGATCGCATTTTTGTTATTGGACTTAAAAGTAAACTCCTTATGGAGAGTACCAGCGCTACTATTTTACCAATAAAAAAACAACCGTTAAGGAGTCACGGCTGTGGTTCAAAGGAGCGTTAATTGAATTGGGTTGTAGACGAGCAAAATAGTATTGCTTCAACACAATGGTAAACTTTGATAGTAAAAAATACCACATCGCCTAGAGTTATTAGTACAAATAAACTAAGCAAACTGACGTCATATGCTTGCTTTATCAATTGCTTTTGCGATTGTGCAGTGTTTTTATATGGTCTACCCTAAAGTAGACCTCTAAAACTTTTCAGTTATCCAAAATAAAAGCCGTTATATTTAACGCCCAACAGCGTTAATACTTTGAGCCATCAGGTCAACGTTTTAGCTCTTTGGCGGACTTCCTGCACCACCCAGCTTATTTATAATTTTTAACTTGACTGGCGTTAAGCGTCATTATCTGCCAAAAATGTCATATTTTCTGTCATATTTTCACGGATAAGTTTTGTAATGTCATGATCAACTCCTAAGCTAAGTTCAGCAATTTTCAAAGCTTTTTGGTATAGTAGTTGAGCTTCACTGTACCGTTCTTGGTCACGGTAGAGATTAGCCAAGTTGTTGTAAGTGGTGGCGATCTGAGGATGCTTTTCTCCCAGTAAGCGTTGCCTTAGTTCTAAAGCTTTTCGGTAGAGTGGTTCAGCTTCACTGTACCGTTTTTGGTCTGAGTAGACTGCTGCCAGGTTGTTGTAAGTGGTGGCAACATTGGGATGCTCTTCTCCCAGTAAGTGTTGATAAAGTTCCAATGCTTTTATGAACAGTGGTTCAGCTTCACTGTACCGATCTTGGTCTGAGTAGAGTCCTGCCAGGTTGTTGTAAGTCTCGGCAACATTGGGATGCTCTTCTCCCCGGCGTAGCCTGAGTTCCAATGCTTTTCGGTAGAGTGGTTCAGCTTCACTGTACCGTTTTTGGCCACGGTAGAGATTAGCCAAATTGTTGAAAGTAGTGGCAACATCGGGATGCTCTTCTCCCCGGCGTAGCCTGAGTTCCAATGCTTTAATGTACAATGGTTCAGCTTCGTTGTACCGTCCAAGCGATTGGTAGACTGCTGCTAAGTTGTTGTAACTGGTAGTGACATGGGGATGCTCTTCTCCCAGCAGGTGTAGCCTGAGTTCCAATGCTTTTTTGTACAGTAGTTCAGCTTCGTTGTACAGTCCTTGTTCACAGTAGAGTACTCCCAAGTTGTTATAACTGGTGGCAACATGGGGATGCTCTTCTCCCAAGCGATTTTTTGCAACTGATAAACATTGCTCTAACCAAGGTAAAGCTTGTGCATAAGCTCCTTGACCTTGAAAAAATCGACTTAAGGCCCTAAAAGGCATAATTAAATCTTCATCACTTAACCAATTATTGTAAACAGTGGCAACTTCAGCAAGGTGGGGGATAACAATAGTGGATGTAGTAATTTCTTGTAATATAAGGCTTTGAGGAATTTTCTCCGCAACAGCAACCATTGCAACGCAGTAATTATATTTTTGTTCTTCTTTAACAGCTAAGTTATTTTGCTTGTCTCTGAGAAACTCTTGAATCAGTGGATGTAACTGATAACTATCTTCACCCATAAGCAAGTGCAAGTTTTCTAATTCAACTCTGGCATCTTCCAGTTCTTCTGCGTCTTGCTCAGGGGCAGCACTTTCTACCAGCGACCAAGGAAACGGAGCCAAAGCAAATAAACTGAGCAGACACCCTAGCTTTTGAGCATCTTTACTTAATTCTTCCCAACTCAACTCAAAGGCAGCTTCAACTCCACGCTTAATATTTAACGCCAAAGTACGATCATTGCTATCACGTACCAAAGATTCATGACTTAACTTTTTTTCCTTTAACCTCCGCAGCATTTCTGCTAAGGACAGTTTCCGCTTCTTAACATACCGTCCTACTAGATTTAGCGCTAGAGGCAAATAGCCCAGCCATTGACAAAGTTCTTTGGCATCTGCCAATTCCTGTTTAATTTTTGAAGCCTCAATCCACCCCTCAAGAAGTTCAATTGCTGCCGACTCACTTAACACATCTAAGATAAATCTAGATGACTCAGTCAGGTCGTCTAACTGCAAGCGTGTCGTAATTAGCACCTTAAAACGGGGTGATTGCGGTGGTAGGTATGGCTCCACCTTCTGGTAATCGTTGACATCATCCAGCACGACTAGCACATTTCCCTGATACCAACGTGACCAGCACCAACGTGTTTGCTGTTGTAAATCTAAATTATCTGGAGGTTGCAAGCCTAAGTCTGTCATGGCAAACTGCACAATTTGCAAACCAATATCTTCATCTCTAGCTCGTAACCAGCAAATACCACCCGTATAGGTGCTAACTAGCAAGTGAATTAGTGCATACTGGGTGGCTAACTCCGTTTTCCCAACTCCACCCATGCCCTCAATAGCAGCAAGCACTATCTGATTGTTCTGTTGCAACATTTGGTGCAGCCTCTCTAGTGCCTCGGCACGACCCACAAACTTAATCGTGCCACTGCGGGGAACATTTTGAGGAATCTCAGTCGGCTTGAAAGAATCAATCTGTTTGATAACAACTATTAAATTTAGGATTTGGGTAATATCCCCTGTAGTCAGATTGCCACCTATCTGAACATTCTGGAGAATGCTCTGCAAAATTTCTTCTGGACTTAGGTGCTCGCTCATGTCTCTAGCTTTCCTGAGTTAAGTTACCCAACTCAATGTTTGTTGCTTTCACCTGCTTGAGCATTTCCTGCTCAACTGAACCACTTCGTATAGCTTTCTGGCTTATGTCTTTCGTTTTCAAATCGCCACCTAATTCAATCCCACTTAGAACTACCTGACGTATCCTTTCATCCTGTGCTTGTAGTTGCTGGACTAATTCTTTAAGTTTGTTAGCAAAGGCCTCATCTGTATCGATTTGAGTTTGCAGTACATTTTGAAAAATAGTCTTATTCGTTTCTGTTGGTTGTTTCTGTGCTTGTGTCAATATTCCATCTATATTATGTGCTTGAAACTTTTCCCGAATAGTATTTACCAACTGAGTAAATGTATCGGTCACACCTTTACCTAACGTTTTTCCTCCTTCTTTGACTGCTTCAGAGAAAAATAAGGATACAATCACTGCTGCCGTTAGAGGTTCCACCATCAGCTTGCACTTAAATTTAGTATTAATAGTGATATATACAAACTTACTGTACAACTTTTTGGATTTCTCGGCATATTTATCATACAAGTCTTGGGTCGCGCTACACCAAATCCGACTAACGTGGAATATACCCTGACAAGCGGGTTATTTTCGACGGTGAGCGCACCTCGCTTGTCGAAAATAACCCGCAACCATGAAGCCAATTAAAATAAACGTGCTTAAAGATATTTTGTAAATCCCAACAAATAACCGTATGTTGGGGTGCGATTCGTTGTTAGCCGAATCTCGGTAATTAATCCGTAAATAAGATAACCATCTGATAACAGATGAACTCCAGAAGAGATGGAGTGAAAACCCTCCCCTCCAAATTCAGGGGTGGGTTGAGTCGATGGCAGGTAGTCGGGTAAGGTTCGAGCGTCGCTGCTCTCCCCTCCCCGCGCGAACCGTGCATGAAACTTTCGCGCTCACACGGCTTAAGTCCTACTTCAAGTTAAGTACTCTCATTGAAGTAGAGCAAAAATTTATCGAATGACATTAATTTGTCACAGTGACAGACAATTAGCCACCGTACAAATAAAAAAAATCACCTTGTGGTGATTTCGTTCACTCCTCAATCTTTGAGATGCTCACACAGTCGTAACTTGATACAACTGCGTAACTTCAGCCTGGGTTAACGCTCTTGAATACCACACGACATCATCTATATAGTTGTTCCAAGAAGCATTTCCAAATCCCATCAATCCAATAAATACTGTGCTGTTTGTTGAGTCTGGTGCATAAGTGAGATTATTCTCAGTCATGACCAGCGCACCGTTTACATAAAGCTTGAATGCACCATTCTCAAAGGTGCTTGCCACGTGTACCCACTGGTTCAACGGAATTACCCAATCATATGTAGCTATCCAATCGTAGTTACTCCACAGTGCAAACGAATGATCTTCATTCACCATCAAGTTGTGACGGTTGGCTTCTGTTCCTGTCTCTGCTCCAAACAAAGCAGACCAATCAAAATATTCTGTGATTTTTATCCAAGCGCTTCTGGTGTATGCAGCTGGTTGTGGTTGATTGTACACAACAAAACCACTATTCTCACCAAGTTTGACTGTGTTGCCGTGCCCACTATTGGTGACACTGGTAATTGAGTCCCCTGTTGTTGCAACTGGTCCATAGCTTCCAGAGTTTGTTTGCAGTTCACCTGGGTCAAACTTTAACCAAATGGTGTGATTGGTTGGGATTGTTGGGGTGTTGTTACCACCACTAGCGCTACCACTACCACTACCACTAGCGTTACCACCGCTACTCGCAGCTGTCGTGCTACCGTAAGCCGTGTTAGATGGTTTCAAGTCACCGCCGCCTTCAGAGTAAACATATACTTCATACTCTGTGCTAGCACTCAAGCCAGTAACGACAGCTGGTGAAGTTGCTGGATTCTTTTCTGAGTAAGCAACACCGCTATTCTTCACACGATACATAACACGCCAGTTTGTTGCAGCAACTCCTGAGCTTGGCTGTGTCCAAGTCACCCGAATTTTCGATGAGTCGATTGCTGTGACTGTAACACCTGTTGGTGCCCTCAGTGCATTTGATGGTGGAGGTGGGTTGTAAACTGCTGACCAAGTAGCCGTGAGATTTGACGTGCTAATATCAATAATGCCTTTTGCTTTGATTCTTCTAAGGTTTTTATAGAAGTTAGCTAGAGTAACACCGTTGAGCGTTGAAAACAAAGATGGTTCAACCGGACTGTTGTACTTCCAGAGTTGATACATCATTTTGCCTTCTGCGCTCATCAATGCACCAGCGTAATCAATTTCTGCGGTGCCAAGTGTTGACAAGGTTTTTAACCAAACTACGTTGATTGAATCCGCTTGGTAAGTTGTCATCACTTTGGCAGTAACCAAGTCAGCAGCTGCACCAAGTGCATTATCAGCGTCAAGTCCCCACTCGTCACCAATTTCTGCAAGGTCGGCTTGGATGGGCGATCGCAATTCCAAGAAAGCGTTGAGAATCCAGAAGAAGTAAGCTTCATTGGATAAACCCAAGGCAAACAAAGATTTTAAATCAGCTTCCGTAGTCTCACTGGGGTTGTGTGTAGCTGTAGCTGTCCATACCAAAGATGGATTAGCAGAATAAAAGGTATCTAATCTGTCAGCTTCATACGCTTTTTTCAAAACACCAGGTAAATATCTAAGCAGGTCATCAGTTGTAACTTTCCATCTGGTACGAAAAGCGTCATCGATGACAACTGTCTCAGCGTTCAGTCTGGAAGATTCGCCTTGCAGTGCATTGAAGATATGAGTTGATGAACTGATAGTATCTTGCGATCGCAGTATCTCTGCTTCTGACAATGCATCTGGTTCATTAGAAAATCTCACCGTTACGTTAGGAAACGGATTGATTTTGACCAGTCCCTTTTGCCATAGTGCTGCCGCAACGTTAAATAAATCAGCACTTATTTGAGTACCAGAGTAAACATTGCTGTCAAGCGTTACTGGTCCGGTTGGGTTCAGCTTGCGTAACTTGAGGTAAGAAAAAAGATTGACATCCAACACGCCAGCCTTAAACAGGCTGGTCATATGTTGAGTCAAGTCTACAGAAGAGTTCATATGACCAAAGTAAAAAAGAAGGGGTGTAAGGGTGTAAGGGTGTAGGGGTGTAAGGGTATAAGGGTATAAGGGTATAAGGGTGTAGGGGGGGGGGAGCAATCGGTTGGGGTCTAAAACCCCATTGCACTCTTAGGGGTGTACATTTTCAAGTCTTTCCCCTACACCCCCACACCTCTATACCCAGGAGCGAAGCGATAATTAAATCAACCAAACTACGCTAATTGTGGTTAAGTCCAAAGTAATGACTTTCGACTTATCACTATTTGTTTTCTGGCTGATGTTTCCCAGTTCCTGTAACAGAGTGCTACCGTCAATCGTCCAAGGGTTGGCAGCATAAGTCGCTGGGTTAACTGCTTGAGTTGCATTGTTTGCTGTCTTATTCAGCAACAGTGCATAGTACACATAGCTGGTTGTATTGATGAGTCCTTCCTTCTTCATGCTCAGGACTTCACTTTGGCTTATGGTCGTAGCTTCAGCAGTGTCACCCCAAATAATAGATAAAGATGTTGGCGTGACTTTCAAAACTTTCTTAGTCTCAAGTTGCTGCAAGTAACGAAGTAAATCTGTGTTGGTTACGCCCCAATCCATTTGAAACTGGTCAGTATCAATATTTTGAGTACTGTTGGCTGGGTCTTTCTCGTACTTCAGAGCCAAGTATGCATAATCTAAGGTTGATGCAATCTTGTAAGTTTTTAGGTTAGTAATTGCAGCTTTGTCAAGCGTAATTGCTGGCATGTTGTAAAAAACTTGGTGTATAATATAATTTCCTAAATTGAATACACCTTATATAAATCAGCGATCGCTCTCAAATGGTTGCTGATTTATGCTTTCAGTTTACATTCTAGTAGTATTCTGTATTGAATGTAATCAGGTAGATGCAAAAAACTGGTTAAAGCCCACTTCCTCGAAATCCTCTAAGAATTAAGTCCTAGTTCATCTGCTGGCAATACTGCTGTTGCATATTTATAAGAATTGTTCGTTACATATCGGCGATCGCTTTTGTTGTAAAGCATAAATTGCTTGTGACCTGTGATGGACTGACCAACCAAACAGCCCGCGCTATTCTTTCCAACTTCCGGCATGGAGAATCCGTGATGTTGATTGGCTCCAATGTTGGCGTTTGTGACTTCATCACCCTTTCTAAAACCGTCCTCATTGTCGTCTCTGTAAAATTCCACATCTGCACACTGAACAAGTGCTTCATATGGATTGCGCGAGCCATGCATCCCAACTGACCAAGCCCAATACTGACCGAAAGCAATTCGAGCAGCACCACCAGGACTCATTCGGTGATAAGTGTAATATGCCCCTGGTTCACTGGTAGCTGCCCACGTATCCACTAATCTAGCGCTACCATTATGCTCGACTTGAAACAAAGCGCGGGTATCGTTCCATTCATCAAGTCTGTCAATGTTTGGCGTGCCGTCTGGATACATGCCCTCAACGTAAACAATGTTAAATACGTTGGTGCCGCGAGCTATCCAATAGTTCTTTTTTTCGTAATATCTGATTACTTTCTCCAACCATCCACTTGCTTTTATCTCCGGGGGACTTCCCAGCTTCTCCAACAGAGCAATAGAAGTCTCATTGAGAATTCCATCAGTTACAGATGACTTGAGTAACTTCTGTATTTCAGATAAAGCGCTCTTGCTCCAGTTCCCCCACTTGCCGTCTGCGGGAGGGTCTAATACACCCCATTCAACAAGCTTCTTTTGTGCTTCGATGTTTGTCATTGTCTAATAGATGCGCTCGCACTCAAACTATCTCCACATGTTAATCAATGCATCAATAAACTAGGAAAAGTGAGACGTATACATTCAACTTAAAAGCTTCTTTAAACTTCTGAGTTAACTTTAAACCACCGACTTACTGCTGTGTCCAATATTGTTGATAATCGTCATTGCTCCAAAAACAATAACTATCGATATCACCCCACCAAATATGATTATGCTTGTTGTGGTTTGGTAGCTAGTTTCTAGCTCATCTAGCCTCTTTTCCAAAAGCCCGTCCTCAATCACTTTTATCTCTCGTATCTTGTTTAAAACTTCATCCATTAGGATTTTACCTTTACTGCTAGAAACAATTGTGTAAACTTCTTCAACTTTTCCAGACTCCTTTAACTCAGCAACATTTCGGAGAACTGCAAGACGCTTTTCAATAACTTTGTAAAGACTTTGAACTTTCTTAAACTGGCTAGAGTTATCAATTACAAGACCCGACAAATACGACTCACTTAAGTAAACACGCTCAATCGCAATATAAGTTTCTGTGAGATATTGTGATTTTCCTGTGAGCAAGTAACCCCTTTGACTACTTTCAGCGCTGATTAAATCAGTCTTAAGCGCGTCTAAACTTTCTTTTGTTAAATAAGTATGCTTGACCCATGTAACCGCGTTGTTTAGCTTATTTAAGCTATTGTAAGAACAGATCGCAATTGCAATCAGTAAAGACAAGCCAATACCAAATTCTAGTATTGCTTTCTTCCGAATTATCACAGAAGGCATATTCTTTTGTCTCCAATTATTTAAGCTTAACTATTATTTTATGACTCCTGAACTAATAAGAGCACTTACCCCATGCATGGGCATAGTTGCAGGCACAATTATTTTATCTGTGGCACTTTGCACAGGTGCATCTGGTGAACGTCTGACGATTGCTAGTGCGATCGCAACCGCAAGTATTAGCGGTGGTGTGGGATTAGCTCAGCGTGGAAAAGATAAGGACGATGATTAACAGTAGAAGTCGGGGGAAAAGGTCAATGCCTGGAGGACAGGGAAAAGGTTAAAGGTTAAGGGGGAAAGGGAAACCAATACAGTTTAGTTAAGGAAATTATCCGTGCCTTTTTTCAAAAAAAAGTTATAAAAAGCGCACTTTTGTCTAAAAACCTGGTATGAGTATTTAAAGACGGTAATTTGACGACTCCTCTTACAATACTGTTTTTAAACATGGAACAAGTGCGTCACCCACTCTTTCTCCTCACCTTACCCCTTGCAGCTGTATTCAGCTTGACCTACTTTACCGTAGCCAAAGCACAAATTACTCCTGATAACACGCTGGGCGCGGAGAACTCCCGTGTCACACAGGATGTGATTAAGGGCATCCCTAGCGACAGGATTGATGGGGGCGCAAAGCGTGGGGCGAACCTGTTTCATAGTTTTCAGGAATTTAATATCAATGCTGGTAGAGGAGCTTATTTTTCCAATCCAGCGGGGATTGCAAACATACTCACCAGAGTGACTGGGGGGAATATCTCGAACATTCAAGGTGTTTTGGGTGTGTTGGGCAAAGCGAACTTGTTTTTTATCAACCCGAATGGAATTATCTTCGGACGAAATGCGCGGTTGGATGTAGGTGGTTCTTTTTTGGGAAGTACGGCAAATAGTTTGCTGTTTAAGAATAATTTTGAGTTTAGTGCAACGAATCCCCAAGCACCACCATTGTTAACGATAACTGCTCCAGTTGGGTTGAGCTATCGGGAGAATTTCAAAAATATCAGCAATCAGTCGAGGGCTGTTGATAATAATGGCAATGTTGTTAATGGTCTTACTGTTCCAGAAGGAAATTCATTAGCACTGGTGGGTGGTAACGTCAACTTAGATGGTGGAATACTGTTTGCACCAGGAGGACGAGTTGAGTTAGGAGGATTGTCTGCTGCTGGGACGATAGAACTCAATGGTGATGGAAGTTTGAGTTTTCCTGTGGGAGTGCAAAGAGCGGATGTATCGCTGACGAATGCTGCGCTCGTTGATGTTAGCTCAGGTGGGGGCGGTAGTATTGCAGTTAATGCCCGTAATTTAGAGATGACGGGAGGAAGTTTGCTTCAGGCTGGAATAGGAGATGGTTTGGGGACAGTTGATACTCAAGCAGGAAACATTTCGGTTAATGCCACAGGAGCAATAAACCTTAACAACAGTCGAATTGCTAATCAGGTGGGATCAAGAGCAAATGGACAGGGAGGTGATGTCAATATCAGTGCTAGCAGCTTGCGGCTTGAGGGTGGGGCACAGGTAAGTACTAGTACTTACGGTGCGGGCAAGGGGGGTAGTTTGACTGTTGATACCCAAGATGTGCAATTGATTGGTAGAAGCGTTGATAGTCGGTTTGGCAGTAGCTTGGGTGCTTCTGCACAGCAAAACTCAACAGGGGATGCAGGTGATTTGATAATCAAAACCAATTCCTTGCTAGTGCGAGATGGAGCAGTGGTAAATACTAGCACTTTCGGTGCGGGTAAGGGGGCAAATATAAGGGTTGATGCCCAAGATGTGCAACTGATTGGTACAGGCGCTAATGGTCGCTTTCCTAGTAGCTTGAGTGCTGATGCACAGCGAAACTCAATAGGGAATGCGGGTGATATTACTATCAAAACCAATACTTTGCTCGTGCGAGATGGGGCACAGGTAAGTACTACTACTTCCGGTGCGGGCAAGGGGGGTAGTTTGACTGTTGATGCCCAAGATGTGCAACTGATT